>NZ_JAJAFY010000063.1:0-22285 GCF_025384885.1 Photorhabdus kleinii | reverse complement strand
ATAGAGGTAATTTTAGTGTTACTCATACATAATATCCTGAATGCCAAGACTGATCCCATTGAATCATGTGTGACTCGTTTTGTCGATATTTTGGTTTTTTCCTGTCGCAATACTCAATGATTTTTTTGAGAAATTCATTCATCCGATATTTACCATAAAAATTATATAGTTATCAGTAAAATAAACCAAAGTGGTAAAAATAACCCGCTATTAACGGGCTTAAGTTAATTTAATCGAGGTCATCCCGGCAGCTTATCACCCGGTTTTATATGAGCAAGCTGCTCAATATGTTTCATCACTTCCGCGCGTACTGCGGGGTGCTCCCAGTTGATATGGATCATACCGTTATCATCAATATAAAAACGGTCACTATTTTCTTTTAAAATAGCCAGTAATTTATCTTCTTTTTGTTGAAATTTTGTCACCTTCATGATGTGTGCTCTTCGCCCGGATCAAAACCAACCCATACCGGGTTATTCGAAAATGATAAATCGGGTCGTTTCCGTTTTTTCCGGTCATAATACTCAATAATTTGCAGCGCGACGGCGGCAATCTGTACCGCTTCATCTCTTGCCGTTCCTGCGTGACTGCCGCCGAATTCATCATGCAAAATAGCCTGCGCGAACTCCCCAATCTCTTCACTCAATATTGCCGCCCACACGAACGGGTCATGATTACGGTCAGCACCCCAGAGTTCATCTTGTTTTGTCATTTCTGACAGAACATTGTTCATTGCGCACGTAGTTGAATAGTCAGTCATTTTTAACCCCTTAGCTCATCAAAATATTTTCTTTCGGCCTCTTCAGCCATGGCAGAGTAATGCCCTCCGGGATCATGAAAAATATCGTTAAGATTAATAGGGTTACCCAATTTATCATTTAACCTGTTCATGATTGCTTTTACGCTTTTTCTATGTTGTTTGGTTTCTTTCTGCAAATAACCAAACATAGATAAGCAATAACGTTCGTCATTGACGATAATATTTCCTCCATCAAGTAATGAGCGAGCTAAAAAATCGTCCATTTCGATGTTATTGAGTGCTGCCGACTCATAAATCCGTTTCACTTTTTCATCAAAATGCATTGTCGGGTAGTTTTGACGAAACTCATTCACCAACAAATCATCGTAATGTCTGTCAATTTCTCTCCTGTTGTTGTTTGAATTTTGAACCACCGGAGAGTTATTGACAGAACTCCAAGGGGCGGCGGGGCCGCTAAAAGACAAAGACCCAAAAGACAAACCTACGGATTCAGAGTTGTTAGAGCTGGAGTTAATTTTCTTAGAGACAATTTTCCATTTTGTAAGACGGGTGCATACGCGGGAATCTTCGCCGATATGTGGCGACCAAATACCAAAAATCTTATCTACCACTTCACCATAGGCATCGGGTTCATCATTTTGCTGATACGCAAGATGAACAACATAATCTTTACGCGGGATCAGCACACCGCCTTGTTTCATGATGTATGAAGCAAAGCACCCGACGTCGGCGGCGGCAGTAACCGCATCCATTTGCGGGTCACTTAATAGCGCTTTCCCACGCTTAAACTCACCTGAAATTTTTAATACCGATGTTAATTGATTGCTGAGTTTTCTCAATTCACGCCAGACAGTGACGGGCGGAGTCCCGATTGCCTGGTACTGACGAATACGATAACGAGAAGCCCACGCCATCGCGAATTTGGCCGTCTCTTTTAGTGGCTTACCGGTTTCTTTATCACGCTCGCCGTCAAGCGCGTAACCGTCAATATTTTTTGAAATGTATTTAGCAACATATGCCGTAGCACTGCCCTTTTTCGGATCGAGTTTTTTGGCGGTAAACCGGGCGCTTGTCCGCTTACCTAATTCTTGCCTGTCTTCTTTGATGGCATAACTGCGCATAATATCAGTGACGGCTTTACGCTCACCCGGGCGCATGAACAGCAATAAATGCCAGTGCGGAGTACTGTCATGATGCGGCTCAACAACCCGGAAGCCGTAAATTCGCAACCCATCTCGATCCAGTTTTGAGCCGATATTGGCCCACACTTTACGTAAATAATGCTGTGCCTGAACGGGCGTTGAATGATTCCATTTTGGGTTAGCATGACCACTATGATTATTGGCGTGATATTTGGACGGGCAAGTTATAGTATAAAAAACGCCAACGTCACCGCGTTCTTGAGCAACAAACTCAATGCCTTGCATTCGCGCCATTAATTCATGGCGACGAATAACCGGATTACTGATGCTTGCATAAACCATATTTTCCAATGAAACCACGTTACCGGCTTCATCAACCAAATCGTGCGCTTTAAAGAATTCAGCATTGCGGCGACGTTGTTCCTGCCAGTCCGAAACCGCTTCGTAACTCAGGTAAGGATGAGCCTTTTTATTGACCTGATTTGCTGCGCGTAGCTGCCCCTCGCGCCAGTCGCAGCGCAGACGCCAGAGTTGGCGCTCCCACCAATCTGTGTTAATCATTCTTGATATCGCGGGTAGAGCCGGGTATAAATCCAGCTCATCGTCAGATTGACCGGGAATAGGTTTTAGTTGTGACCAGGCGGGCGGCATAATATGCAGTGAATAAACTTCGGCGGCCAAATTGCGATATATCAGCAAGAGATCAGCTTTTGTTAAATCGTCGGTTTCACCGTTTGCATTTTCTGTTTCAATACAAAACATCTCATTGATACGCGCCGCGATTTCATTCGCCAGCGATTTAATCCGGCGCTTATTCATTTCGGCAAGATGGCGGTAAACGCCCTGGTAATAAGACGCCAGTTCACAATAAGGCTTGACGCCTTGTTTTTCTCTGACGGCATTTAAACGCAGCAATGCACTCTTAACTGTTCCGAGCAAAAATGCATTGCTATGTTTGATACCGCGATTTTTACGCAGCCAAATTATTTTTTTCTGAAAATACGATTTAATAAAATGCGGTTGCTCATTTAAATAAGACTCAACACCTGCGGCAGTTTCATGCCACGAGCGCCGATTCTCTTCATAAGCCTGTTTCTCTTGTAAAGCACATTGGCGGCGAGCCTCTTGCTGTGCGGGCGTTAAGACCTGGCTATGCAGCAAATCCCGCTCTATTAAGCGGGTCAGATATTTTTTTACATGTGGATGTTCGGACGTCACCTCACCCTTTGATAACAAAGCATCCTCAAAAAAGGGTGATGCTATCGCCGGACGGGGCGCATTCCACGAAAACGCCCATTCACATTGCATATTCACTCACACACTCCAGCATAAACAGAACTACACGCCTGATATGAATTTTCTTCGGCCAATAAATCAAACTGACGCCCCCCCCCCTAGAGGTCAACGCCCAATCGCGGTATGTCTCTATGCCGTGAGATTCAAGAGTCACACAGTCAATGCGACGTTCCCGTTTCACGGGATCCTGATGAGAAGGAAAAAAGGTGCTGTTACCGTAGCGGGAACAAGCCGCGACCATACGCTCCCATTGAGCGACGCGGGCAATTTCATCTGGGAAACGAACGAATATTTCCGCGAGTTCAGATTTGCGGGCATGAATGCACGGCATACACCCAACACGAGAGCACCCCTGCTGATACAGGGGGTTGGGTTTAATACTGTGCTTTTTCGCCAGTGCGAAAACATGCTCATGAGTCCATGATAAAATAGGGCGATAAACAGACAGCCCCGCAGTATCATCAATATCCGATTCCCAAATAGGCAACCCAGCGCGTGATGGTGACTCCTGCGCTCTGACGCCCTGCCATGAGATAACTTCGTCAAACTGAGAGAGCAGAGGTTGAATAACCTGCTCGGCAATGGGTTTGTGCTTTAGCTCGAATGTACAAAACCGAGCCTTGGTTGATGGAAAACGCCCTTTTAGCATGCACAGATCAAGAAACGGGTTATTGGTAGAGAACAGCACTTTTAGTGCGGCAATAATTCTCTTTTCTGCCTGATCCGCAGTCATTCCACATTCTAAGACTAGACTGACGGGCCAACGTGATTTGATAAACTCTCGCTTGGCATTTATCCGATCCGAAAAATCGCCACGCACACGCTGAATTTTCCCCAAACGGCTTTCCAGATAATCCAGATACTCTAGGGTTTGCGGGTGTTCATGTCCCGTATCTGCAAATACAGCAATATGATTTACGCCGTTTTCAATAGCCAACAACCATTGAGCCAAGGAATCTTTACCCCCAGAGACGGAGATAACATTGATGGTATTATCTGCATGACACCGGATATCAATCATTAGCTCACCCCCATCAATAGACTGGTAATAATTTCTGTCGCGGGTTTTCTGCTATTGCCTGACGCTGCAATAGAACGATGAGTTGTAATTTCTGTAATATCAAAAACATCAAAACCTTTATAAATGCTTTTGGCATCTATGCTATTTGATACAACAATAGAATTACCCGATTCGTCATGCAATATGATTAACGCGATGGTCAGCTCATACTGTTCACTAACGCTGAAATGGTTATCGTAGTAACTGGTGAATTTATTAAGATAGGGCGGATCGCAATATATAACATCATCAGCTTTGACAAGCTGCAATGTCTCTCTCCAATCAGCGCAAATAAACGTCGCTCGCTGCGCTTTTTCAGCAAATGCACGGATCTCATTTTCCGGGAAATACACAGATTTATATTTACCAAACGGCACATTGAAATGACCGCTTTTGTTATATCGGCACAAGCCATTAAAGCAATGACGATTCAGATATAAAAACCAAACGGCGCGAATAAGCGGGGAACGGCACTCCGGCAACTCTGAGTTAAATTTATCTCTCAACAAATAAAAGCCATGCTCATTATTATAGAACTTAAAAAAATCTCGTGATAATTCTATGAATAATTCAACATTATCTTTAATTTGCTGATACATATTAATCAGATCTGAATTGATATCAGCAATCAAATATTCATCATAATCGGTGTTCATCATGACAGCACAAGAGCCAGCGAACGGCTCTACCAGCCGTCCCCCGGCTGGTAAATGTGGTAATAATTTATCCATGACGCGAGCTTTGCTGCCCGCCCATTTTAAAATTGTTTTATTCATGGCTGTTATTCCCGCTTGAGAAATCACTCTCCGTCAAGAGTGGAACTAGGCATGATGGGCAATGAAAATATCCTTCATCGTCACCCGTTATATTTTCTTGAAAAATCAAATCACTTAATTCAATATCCACATGACAATTATGACAGCAAATCTGCTTTTCAGTATTGCAAGCTGGTTTATTTTCCATTTCACACACTCCGATAATGCTTCTGTTTCAGTTCAATGATTGACTGGCGTGTAATACAGCGAGTGACGCCTATTACAGCTTTCCTACGTTCTTCTGAGATAGAATTACCGCAGTCATCACACTCAAAAGCTGAAACACTGGTACAACGGTCAGTCACAGCTCTGATTTGACGCTCTAAAGTGGCGGCGATATGTTTTTCAGCAATATCAACAGAATCAGACATAGTGCCACTCCTCCGCCTGACGCTCGATTTCCCGCGCTTCGTCGGTTAACAATAGAGAAGCATTGGCATAATCAAGCTTATGCTTAAGAATGCGCGTTGAGAGTTTGACAAGACGCGCAGAGAAGCGAGCAGCGCAGCATTGCCTTTCGTCCGCGCGTGCGTCGTTGAGCAATCCCAGCAAAGTATTTTCTTCAACTTTGCCGCCAATTTTTATTTTTCTCTTTTCGATATTTCTCATTTTCACTTTCCTTTATTTAGGCAATAAAATGTCCTGCGGGTTTACGCTATTAAGAATCAATCATCAATTAACGTGGCATAGATAATCGTTCGGGAAATATGCTAGCTACCACCTTTAAATGATTAATTGTCCGTACTAATGATTTTTTCTCATCAGGAGTGAGTTCATTAAAGCTAATATCATGTCGGGATTCATGAATATCAGCGAGATTAAAAATAGCCGTCAGAACGCGCTTGTTAAATGCGAAGCTATCCGGCCACTCCCACTTATCCCGCATCAGTGAAATAAACTCGCTCAGTTCTTCTTGATTCTCTCCGAAGTGTTGATATCGTATTGCCGATAACTGATTAAGTGCATCGGCCCGGTTTCCCATCGCTATTTCAGCAAAGCGGAATGCTTCTGTATTTGCCATGCTTCCCCCCCTTTTTTTTTCAAATATAGGGAAGTTTATTTCAGTAAGAAAATAATAGCGGACGCAACATACAACATGACGAGCGGATATAATAAGCCGTCAGTCGGTTTTGGTGACTTAAAGTCTTCGCCAGTCAATTTATATTTATGAGACATCTTTTCGAGTGAGTTCATTAGAATTCCCCGTTGTTGATTTTAATTAATGCTTCGGCGTGTTGTTTAGCAGCTTCCTCAGTTAAATGAATGCATCCGTTGTTAAGATATAAATTGTCAATATCATCTCCGAACCAAGCAAGCTGACCGAATTCATTACGTGACATTGATTCAATAACAGAATAATACTCATCTCCGTTATTTAACTCATAATCAACAGGCTTCGGAAAACTCACTTTTCCGACCGTGATCATTTCAGGCTTGCGGCGATATTTAAATTCTGTGCTCCACGCCGGACTATATAGACATTGTTCCCAGTTGACTGCTTCAATATGAAGCCGTTCCCACATTAACCACGGCTCGTCTGTCTTCAAAGCATCTCGTGCATATTGCATCATTAATTCAGCGTGTACGTGTTTTTTATTTTGTGACATTGCTTAATCCTCTATTTAACAATCTCAGTTCGTAATTTTCACCGGTGCTAATCTTCATGAATGATTCAAAGATTGCTATCACGTCAGAAAGAGACAGCGGGGTTTCGTCTCCCGCATATTGCAGGACATCTGTTATTCGACGCACGATGGTTAAATGAAGATCGGCGCGTTCAATATGTGATAATAATTTTAAATTTGGTAATCCAGAATCAGTTGTTAGACGTTGCATGTTCTCTGCTCCTATATAATTACCTGACTTTGTTGATAACATTGTTCTGTTAACAAGAGTTCGCCATTAATGTTTTCAAGGGATACCGATACAACATTGGTAGCGTTATATTTCTTTCCATTATTCATGACTATACATAAACAACTTAATGATGAAACCGGATAACTGTAAGCAATATCACTTTCAATCACTAAAATAGTTTTTTTGTTATGCTGAAACATTAAACATTCCATTTTTCACCTCATACAATCAAACTATTCTCAAGTATTGATCAAATGTTGCTTGGTTTTATCCATATCTGGCACATGGTATTCTGGTGCGTCCATACGACCAAAAAGGTAAGCAAAATGTCTAAAAAAGAAGTACCTATTTATATCCCCGCCGAACTGGAATACATCGAAGCAAATCATCTGGCTTGCCTCCGGTTCCACTATCGCCTCAAACCACCACATAAACTACCTAAAGACGGTCAGCTATTTACCGGGCTTACTCTTGAGCAAGCAAAAGACACGGTGAAGTTTCTTCAAGGCTATATTCAACGCGCCGAACTGTTGCAGGGAGCTGCTCAAGAAAATCATACGCATTGATATTAACTATTTGACCGTAAGCCGAGTAAGCAAGGCGGGTACCATGAATAACGGTATCCCCTACTTTATATTTTGTTTTATATACGCTATTCACTGTCTGCTCCTATATAACTGTCTGACCTGACTCATTGCTTGTTCTTTTGAATCAAACTTGCCATATGAATACTCGCCGTCGCTGATCTGGTAGCGAGTGGTTGTATTGATTTTGTTTCTCGGCAACCGGCGAATTGCAAAAGCGCCGTAGGTTTCTGTATGATTGCTGACTGGTTTTAGAATGAGATTGGTGTGATTCATCATTATCACCTCAGCTATTTTTAAAACTTCATGCGGAGCGCTTCCTGAGCTTCTTCATAAGCTTCAAGGAACTCATAAACCATATTTACTTCACGTTCTCTGCCTTTCTTTTTTTTTGTCAGCGTCAATTTTTGCTCATTGGCTTGCTGTTGGACGGTTCTGACCGTCTGACCTGTGACCTCTGCATATGCTGAAAGCGTTAGCTTTGGGTATGGCAGGCAGAAAACAACAGGGCAATCGGGCATTTTTATCACGAGAGGCTTAGGTCTTTTAACTGACATAGTTTATTCTTCCCAAATCTTTATCTGAATTTCGTTCGGATTTAACCGGATTCAAAGGACTTCAATTGAAGTCCTCAATAATGTGAGGATAGTCTTCAAGTGCAAACCTTGTCAAGCAGTTATGCAAAAAAACTTAAACTCATCAGAAAAGCAGAGGGGCTAACGCAAGTCGCATTTGCAAAAGAACTGGGAGTGGGTTTGAGTACTGTAAAAAATTATGAAACGGGGCGTAGAGAGGCTGGTTTATCAATTATTGATAAAATCACGAATCACCCCAGATTTGAAAAATACACAATGTGGCTAATGAGTAATAAAACTTTAGAAATGGCGGGGCAGATATCCCCCGCTCTCTCCCCTGATGGGCGAGACGACGACACATACAACAGCCGAAGCGGCCAGAAGGTTGGTTAACTATATATAACATATACATACGTTGGGGGCGTGGTGGGATTTGCGCTGAACGTTTCCCTTGGCTTATAACTTAAGGAGTTCATTAATGAAAACATTTGTGATGGTGATTATCAGTCAATGAATCAAGCGGAAACCTTGTCAAGCAGTTATGCAGAAAAACTTAGACTTATCAGAAAAGCTGAGGGGCTAACGCAAGTCACATTTGCAAAAGAACTGGGATTGGGCTTGAGTACTGTAAGAAATTATGAATCAGGGCAGAGAGAGGCTGGTTTATCAATTATTGATAAAGTCACTCATCACCCCAGATTTGAAAAATACACGATGTGGCTAATGAGTAATAAAACTTTAGAAATGTCAGGGCAAATATCCCCCGTTCTTTCCCCTAATGGTTTTGGTGAAAAAATCAAAGCAATTAGGGTTGCAGAGGGGTTAAGCCAAGCTAAATTCTGTAAAATCACCGAGTTATCAGTTAGTACATTGGAAAAATATGAAGGTGGAAATTTTGAACCCGGAGCAAATGCATTGGCGAAAATTACGCAAAATCCACAATTTGAAAAGTACACATTGTGGTTAATGACAGATAAGACGTCGAAAGCGGCGGGACAGATATCTCCAGCCCTCTCCCATGATAGGTGCGACGACATATCCGACAACCAAAGCGGCCAGAAAGTTGGTTAGCCGTATATAAAATATACACGCATTAAGGGCACGCCATATAAACTTAGCTGTGCCCTCATTAGTTGGTACTGATTATCTTGTAGGTGTTGCTGATTGTGAGTGTATCAAAATTAGATAGCGGGCAGTACCTTGTTGATGTTCGCCCGCAAGGGCGTAAAGGCAAGCGTATTCGCAAGCGCTTTAGTACAAAGTCCGAAGCGCAGCAGTATGAACGATGGGTAATCGCTACCCAAAACGATAAAGACTGGTTAAATAAACCAACGGATCGCCGGACTCTCATTGAGTTAATTGATCTGTGGTGGAAGTACAAGGGGCAATCTTTAAAAACAGGTAAGGAATCCAAACAGAATTTGTTGAATATGGCGCGTGATATGGAAAATCCGCCAGTATTGAAAATGACGAAAAGTACATTTGCAGATTACAGGGCAGAGAAGCTACTAGCAGGTATAAAACCAGCAACGATTAACAAAAAGCAAATGTTGCTCAGTGGGGTTTTCACGACGTTAATCAAATTGGATAAATATCATGGTATTCATCCATTAAAAGGAATTGAGCAGCTAAAGAAAAGCCAAGCTGAGATGGCTTTTCTCAGTCTGGAACAGATTGCAGATTTTCTGTCCGCGCTTGATGGTGACAACTTAAAAGTTGCAAGATTGTGCTTAGCTACTGGGGCCCGATGGAATGAAGCGGCATATTTGACTAGGGAAGGGGTAATAAAGCACAAAGTTACTTTCGTAGATACAAAAAACGGCAAGAACAGAACGGTTCCCATCTCTAAATCACTTTATGATGAAATTTCGCAACATAAGAACCGACAATTATTTCCCGATGTGAATTACTCATATGTTCGGCTCTTACTTAAGTCAATGATTCCAAATCTACCAAAAGGACAAGCAACGCATGTACTACGTCACACATTCGCAAGCCACTTTATGATGAATGGGGGAAACATACTAACTTTACAAAAAATCCTAGGACACGCTTCAATTGTGCAAACTATGATTTACGCGCATTTTTCCCCCGATTATTTGAATGATGCGGTACGCTTGAATCCATTAGAAAACTCATTTAACTAGCGGTAAGTGATCCACATTTTGCCCAAAATACTCGGATTTATTAAGATTATTAAGGATCTGTAATTCGTGTTTACTTTCGCTAGCCCGCGTGAGCACTGATGCGGAGTGGCTGGCTATATTCCATTACAGAACAATTAATTCCTTTTTGTCATTTTATAACTTTACCTCCGACTCATATATTCATTCGAAACAGTTTCAGTACTTATAAATATTTCACTGGATATCAAGGGCAATCGTGGATTACTTACCGATATTTGTTGAGCTGAAAGGGCGGCTTGTATTGCTTGTCGGTGGTGGAGAAGTGGCCGCACGTAAGGCGACTCTACTACTACGGGCAGGTGCATTATTACAAGTTGTAGCGCCTGAATTGTGCTCTGAATTACAACAGTGTTATCAAGCTGGTGAGTTGGAATGGTATAAGGAAGAATTCCAGCCTGAATATCTTGATGGCATCTTTTTGGTCATTGCTGCGACTGATGATTATATTCTGAATCATCAGGTTTTTACTGAGGCGAATAGGCGCAGTGTTTTGGTCAATGTGGTTGATGATCAAGCTCATTGCTCATTTATTTTTCCATCAATTATCGACCGTTCTCCGGTTTTGGTGGCGATTTCATCAGCGGGAAAAGCGCCGGTATTAGCGCGTTTAATCCGCGAGAAACTAGAAGCGTTACTGCCTTCCAGCCTTGGCATGATGGCAAACATCGCCGGGAATTGGCGTGATCGAGTAAAACAGCGATTAACTTCCATGCGCCAGCGTCGTTCTTTTTGGGAACAGGCTTTCAATGGTCGTTTCGCTATGTTGGTTGCAAACGGTCAGATCCAACAGGCGGAAAAACAGCTTGAGCAACAACTAGAACAGTCTGATTCTCAGGGAGAACTGGTTTTGGTTGGGGCTGGTCCTGGTGATCCGGGATTGCTGACGTTAAAGGGGTTACAGGTTATTCAGCAGGCAGATGTGGTGCTTTATGATCATTTGGTGAGCAGTGATGTACTGGATCTGGTTCGCCGTGATGCAGATAAAATTTGCGTTGGCAAAAGAGCGGGTAATCACTCTGTTTCTCAGGAGGAAACTAACCGATTGATTGTGAAATTTGCCGGACAGGGGAAAAAAGTGGTTCGCCTTAAAGGCGGTGATCCCTTTATTTTTGGCCGTGGCGGTGAAGAACTACAAGTTGCAGCATCGGCAGGTATCCCTTTTCAGGTTGTACCGGGCATTACCGCCGCCATCGGGGCGGCGGCTTATGCAGGAATTCCGCTAACTCACCGGGAACATTCACAGAGTATCACTTTTATTACCGGTCATTGTCGAGAAAAGGGTAATGAGTTGGATTGGCCTGCTTTGGCTAGAGGTCATCAGACGCTGGTGATTTATATGGGGACGGTAAAGGCAGCCTTGATAAGTCATCAATTAATTTTACATGGGCGAGAGAAAGAGACACCAGTAGCCGTCATTGGTTGTGGTACTCGTCTAGAGCAGCAAGTGTTGACAGGCACTTTGCTGGAACTGGAACAGTTAGCACAGCAGGCACCGTCACCGGCCTTACTGGTGGTGGGAGAGGTGGCCCAACTCCACCATCAGATAGCTTGGTTTGGGCAACAATCTATTGCCAAGATAAGCCGTCCGGCAGTAGTCAATTTAGCATAAGGAGTTGTAATGGATGAGAAAAGATTGACACACTTGCAGCAACTTGAAGCTGAAAGTATTCATATCATACGGGAAGTGGCCGCCGAGTTTGAAAACCCAGTGATGCTTTACTCTATCGGTAAAGATTCTTCGGTCATGCTTCATCTTGCACGCAAGGCGTTCTATCCGGGAACATTGCCATTTCCTTTGCTGCACGTGGATACGGGCTGGAAATTTCGCGAAATGTACGAGTTTCGTGATCGTACTGCTAAGAATTACGGCTTTGAACTATTGGTGTATCGCAACCCGCAAGGGGAAGCAATGGGAATCAATCCATTTGTGCATGGTAGTGCCAAACATACTGACATCATGAAAACCGAAGGGTTAAAACAGGCGCTGGATAAATATGGTTTTGATGCCGCTTTCGGCGGTGCTCGTCGTGATGAAGAGAAATCACGTGCCAAAGAGAGGATCTATTCCTTCCGTGATCGTTCACATCGTTGGGACCCTAAAAACCAGCGTCCTGAATTGTGGCGTAATTACAACGGCCAGATTAACAAAGGTGAAAGTATTCGCGTATTCCCATTGTCTAACTGGACTGAACTGGATGTTTGGCAATACATCTATTTGGAGCAAATTGATATTGTTCCCCTTTATTTTGCCAAATTACGCCCGGTATTGGAGCGTGAGGGTACGCTGATTATGGTTGATGACAATCGGATCGATCTGAAACCTGGTGAGGTTATCAGCCAGCGCAAAGTTCGTTTCCGTACTCTTGGTTGTTGGCCGCTGACGGGAGCAGTGAAATCTGATGCTGAAACATTGCCGGAAATTATTGAAGAGATGCTGATATCGACGACAAGTGAACGGCAAGGGCGGCTGATTGATAGTGATCAATCTGCTTCTATGGAACTGAAAAAACGTCAAGGTTATTTCTAAGGAGTACAACCATGTCAGCACTTGCACAGAATGAAACTATTGCTCATCAAATTAAACAACAGGGCGGTGTGGAAGCTTATCTGCACGCTCAACAAGAGAAAGGATTACTGCGTTTCCTGACGTGTGGCAGCGTGGATGATGGCAAAAGTACTCTGATTGGACGCTTGTTACATGATACCCGTCAGATCTACGAAGATCAGCTTTCAACATTGCAGAATGACAGTAAACGTATCGGTACTCAGGGTGAAAAATTAGATCTGGCTTTATTGGTGGATGGTCTTGCCGCAGAGCGCGAACAGGGTATCACCATTGATGTGGCTTATCGTTATTTTTCAACAGAAAAACGCAAATTTATCATTGCTGATACACCGGGACATGAGCAGTACACCCGTAATATGGCAACGGGTGCATCGACCTGTGATCTCTCTATTCTGTTGATTGATGCGCGTAAAGGTGTTCAGGAGCAGACCCGTCGTCACAGTTTTATCAGTACATTGCTAGGTATTCGCCATTTGGTGGTAGCGGTGAATAAAATGGATCTGGTGGAATATCGTCAGGAAGTTTTTGATCAGATCAAACAGAATTATATGAATTTCGCTGCTCAATTGCCGACAGATTTGGACGTTCATTTTGTCCCAATCTCTGCACTTGATGGCGATAATATTGTCACTAGAAGTCGAAATATGGATTGGTATGAAGGACCAACGTTGTTGGATATTCTTGAGACAGTTGATGTAAAAAAGGAAGCCTCGAAGCAGTTACTGCGCTTCCCGGTACAGTATGTTAGTCGGCCTGATCTCGATTTTCGTGGTTATAGTGGCACACTTTCGTCTGGGATTTTACGTAAAGGGCAGAAAGTTAAAGTCATGCCGTCCGGTATCTGCTCTCAGGTGGAGCGGATAGTGACTTTTAATGGTGATTTGAATTTTGCTGTTCCGGGTGAAACCATTACGGTGGTGCTGAAAGACGAAGTTGATATCAGCCGAGGTGATCTCCTGATTTCTGCCGATGATGAGATGATGGTTACCCGGCATGCGCTGGTGGATGTGGTATGGATGTCTGAACAGCCTTTGGTGCAGGGGCAGAACCTTGATATCAAAGTGGCGGGTAAAAAGAGCCGTGGGAAAGTTGAGAACATTCAATATCAAGTGGATATTACTCACCTGACACAGCGGGTGACTGTTGATTTACCATTAAATGCCATTGGATCGGTGGAATTTTCTTTTGAAGAACCATTAATGCTCGATAGCTATCAGCAAAATAGCGACACTGGCGGCATTATTTTGATCGATCGACTGACTAATGTCACTGTTGGTGCGGGGTTGGTACGTGAAATTCAGACAGATGTTTATGAAGGGCCAAAAGGATTCAGCGAATTTGAACTGGAATTGAATCGGTTGATTCGTCGTCATTTCCCTCATTGGGGAGCCAGAGATTTACTGGGAGGTAAATAAATTGGCTGACATTGAAAATTTGCTATCAGAAAATGTTGTCTGGCATCCACATCAACTGACCAGAGTGCAGCGGGAGATTGAAAATGGACATCCTGCATTGGTTATTTGGTTCACTGGTCTATCGGGTTCAGGGAAATCCACTGTAGCCGGGGCTTTAGAGCAGGCCCTGTTCCAACGAGGAATAAAAACTTATTTGCTTGATGGTGATAACTTGCGTCATGGCCTTTGTAGTGATTTGGGTTTCTCCGAACAGGATAGGCAGGAAAATATCCGCCGTGTGGGTGAAGTTGCCAGTTTGATGGTCGATGCGGGTTTAGTCGTGCTGACGGCTTTTATCTCCCCTCATAAAGCAGAGCGGAAAAAGGTTCGTGAACTGTTAGAACCAGGGCAATTTATTGAAGTTTTTGTCGATACACCACTGGAAATTTGTGAATCCCGTGATCCAAAAGGATTGTACAAAAAAGCCCGTGCCGGTGAAATTCGTCATTTCACGGGGATTGATTCAGTCTATGAGGTTCCCGATAACCCGGAAATTTATCTTCCAGGCCAGCAATCCGTTGAAATCTCCGTGGCCCAGTTGCTGGTGGAATTGGAAAAGAGCGGCATTATACGCTCAATGATTCATCACGGATAACGTCAACAAAAAGCACATTATTGCGTTTTCAGTGATGTGCTTGTGTAAAATAGCTGCATTCAACTATTTTTCTCATACCCTGTTTTGTGATAGTGGCGTCATTCTTTGAGTTATGGGATGATTGACAGATATTTTAGGGGGCGGAAATGGGTAAACTGACGCTACTATTACTGGTTTTACTTGGATGGCTACAGTATTCACTGTGGCTTGGTAAAAACGGCATTCATGATTATGTGCGAGTTAAGAATGATGTTGCGATGCAAGAGCGTAATAACAGCAAACTTAAAGCGCGTAACGATCAGTTATCGGCGGAAATTGATGATCTTACGGGTGGACAGGAAGCCATCGAAGAGCGATCCCGTAGTGAATTGGGTATGATCAAACCGGGTGAAACTTTCTATCGTTTAATCGTTGATAAATCTAAAGAAAACACTTCGCGTCCCTCGACTCCAAATAATACTCAATAATTAAAATGAACAATCTATTACTTCGTTCCTGTGCTGATATTATTGCTTTGGTACCAGCAGCGGGTATTGGTAGCCGAATGAATTCGGATTGCCCAAAGCAATACCTGTCTATTGCTGGAAAGACTATTATTGAGCACACCTTGGCTGCATTACTTGCTCATCCCCGTATTCAGCATGTTGTGATTGTTTTAAATCCCGCGGACACACAGTTTCAATCCCTTGAGATTGCATCAGATTCGCGCATTACTACGGTAACCGGTGGTGAACAGCGAGCAGATTCTGTGCTGGCTGGTTTAAATCATCTGGTTCATTTGACTAGCAATGATCATTGCTGGGTTTTAGTGCATGATGCGGCCCGCCCTTGTTTACACCGTGACGATCTTGACCGTTTGCTGCAATTGGCAGTAGCCGATGAACAGGGAAATATGGCATGCGGTGGTATTCTGGCATCGCCGGTCCGCGATACGATGAAACGCGGACGGGTTGGTCAGATTATTGACCATACAGTAGAACGGCAAGATCTCTGGCATGCACTGACACCGCAGTTTTTTCCATTGATGTTACTAAGGGATTGTTTATCAAAAGCACTTTCTCAACATGCTAATATTACAGATGAAGCTTCCGCACTGGAATATTGCGGCTATCAACCAGTGTTGGTTAATGGGCGTTCGGACAATATAAAAGTCACGCGCCCTGAAGATTTGGCATTGGCAGAATTTTATCTGTCTAGAAAATAAAGGAACAGACATCATGAGGATCGGGCACGGTTTCGATGTGCATAAATTTGGTGGTGAAGGACCGATTATTATCGGTGGTGTTCGTATTCCTTATGAACAAGGGTTGTTGGCACATTCCGATGGTGATGTTGCTCTCCATGCAGCAACGGATGCTTTGTTAGGTGCTGCGGCATTGGGCGATATCGGGAAATTATTCCCAGACACTGATCCGGCGTTTAAAGGGGTGGATAGCCGTAAATTATTGCGCGAAGCCTATTCACGTATCAGAGAAAAGGGGTATCGGATTGGCAATCTGGATATTACGATTATCGCTCAAGCCCCCAAAATGTTGCCGCATATCCCACAAATGAGAGTCAATCTGGCAGAAGATCTGCAATGTCACATTGATGATATCAATGTTAAAGCCACAACCACCGAAAAATTGGGATTTGTTGGGCGTAAAGAAGGTATTGCTTGCGAAGCGGTTGCTTTGCTGGTTAAGGAATAATTGATGGTATTGGCTGAATTAAATTGGCTGTATGGACAACCAGAAGCGACGGGGAGACTAAAAGCCTCGCCGGAAGATTTTATTGTCTGTGAAGATTTAGGGTTTTCTCCTGATGGAGAAGGTGAGCACTTAATGGTGCATATTCGTAAAACGGGTTGTAATACTCAATTTGTTGCAGATAACCTCGCTCGTTTCGCTGGTATACCGTCTAGATCGGTCAGCTATGCTGGTTTAAAAGACCGTAATGCAGTGGCAGAACAGTGGTTTTGTTTGCACTTACCGGGCAAACAGGATCCTGATTTTGCCTCGTTTCAGCTTGAGGGATGTGAAGTTCTGACGACAGCCCGTCAGAAACGTAAATTGCGCATTGGCGCATTGAAAGGAAACTCATTTACACTTATTTTGCGGGAAATCAGTCATCACCAATTGGTTGAAAACAGGCTACAGTTGATTCAGCAAAGTGGTGTGCCTAACTATTTCGGTGAACAGCGTTTTGGTCGGGATGGGCAGAATCTGATTCAAGCGCAGCGTTGGGCAAATAATGAAATCCGAGTAAAAGAGAGAAATAAGCGCAGTTTTTATCTATCAGCTAGTCGTAGTGCTATGTTTAATGCGGTAGCCAGTGCGCGGGTTGCTCTGAAACAGCAACAACAGGTAATGAAGGGTGACGCCCTACAATTAACAGGGCGTGGTAGCTGGTTTGTTGCTGATGAAGCTGAATTGCCTTTATTGCAACAGCGGGTGAGCGATGGAGAATTACAAATAACCGCACCGCTGCCTGGTGACGGTGAATTGGGAACACAGCACCAAGCTGTGGATTTTGAACGGCAATATTTGCAGCCTTATGAATCGTTGTGGGAACTTATCAAGCGTGAAAGGGTGGAGGGTTCTCGTAGGGCGATTCTGGTGCAGCCTCAGAATCTGAGTTGGCAATGGCAAGATAATGACACGGTAAAAATCAGTTTCTGGTTGCCTGCTGGCAGTTTTGCTACCAGTGTGGTCAGGGAAATAATCAATCAGGATCAAAATAATGTTACGAATATTGTTGAGTAATGATGATGGTGTGACCGCTCCAGGGATTCAGGCTTTGGCGGCTGCATTGCGTGAAAGTTATCATGTGCAGGTTGTTGCTCCTGATCGTAATCGGAGTGGTGCATCTAATGCATTGACCCTTGATCGTTCATTAAGTGTTAATACGCTGGAGAATGGTGATATTTCAGTATTGGGCGGCACACCAACAGATTGTGTTTATCTCGGTGTTAATCGGCTGGTTCTTCCGCGCCCTGAAATTGTTGTTTCTGGTATTAATCGTGGCCCTAACCTTGGGGATGATGTGATTTATTCCGGTACGGTTGCGGCTGCGATGGAAGGCCGTCATCTGGGGTTGCCGGCATTGGCTATTTCACTTGACGGCGAATTGCATTATGAAACAGCGACAGAAATCACATGTCGTTTGTTACAAATGCTACAAACAACGCCTTTGAGAGCGGGTAATATTTTAAATGTGAATGTTCCTGATCTGCCACTTGAGCACATTAAAGGTTTTCGGGTGACACGTTGTGGTAGCCGTCATGCCGCGGAAGAAGTTTATTCTATGCAAGATCCGAAAGGTAACATGCTTTACTGGTTGGGGCCACCGGGAGATAAATATGATGCTGGCCCTGAAACAGATTTTGCGGCGGTGGAACAGGGATATGTATCTATTACGCCATTACAGGTAGATCTGACTGCGTATAAAGCGCAGGCGTTAGTAAGAGATTGGTTAGCTAAAGCTGAGGTTGATGGAGAATGCTGAGTCGGGCAATGAAAAATTTGCTGACACAATTACGCCAGCAGGGAATAGATGATGAACGTTTACTGGCCGCCATTTCTGCCGTGCCTAGAGAACGTTTTGTCGATGAAGCACTGGCACATAAAGCGTATGAAAATACGGCCTTGCCTATTGGTTATGGGCAAACGATTTCTCAGCCTTATATTGTTGCCCGTATGACTGAGCTGCTTCAGTTAACACCGGATGCTAAGGTTTTGGAAATTGGTACCGGCTCTGGTTATCAGACAGCAATATTAGCGCATTTGGTCAAACATGTTTTCTCGGTAGAACGGATCAAGGGCTTACAGTGGCAGGCTAAACGGAGATTGAAACAGCTTGATTTGCATAATGTTTCAACCCGTCATGGGGATGGTTGGCAAGGATGGCCGTCGCGTGGGTTATTTGATGCTATTATTGTGACCGCTGCGCCTCCGTATATCCCACAAGAATTGATGCTTCAGCTTGCTGATGGTGGTGTGATGGTTTTGCCCGTTGGCGAGCATACACAAATTCTTAAATCCATGAAACGTCATGGCAATGGTTTTCATAGTGAAGTGATCGAAGCTGTGCGCTTTGTGCCCCTTGTGCAAGGGGAACTGGCTTAAATTCATAGTATATTGCAACTATTTTTCAATTAATGGTTATATTTGCTTTAATAAGCGAAATTATTTTCGTTTCGAGATTTTTGTGGTTATGTATAACCTTTAAGAATTATTAATTTTTACGCTTATCTTTGCCGTTATGGGGGAAGGAAATATGAATTTGGGAAGCCCAATGAAAAAAATACAGCGGATTGTAACGTGTTTATTGATGGGAGTCTGGTTAGTAGGTTGTACAAATACACCAACTCGTCCTGCACCTATCACTAGTATTGATCAAAAACAAAGCAGCGGGAGTCGTTATCCGGTAATATCTTCCGGCCATGCTGCTGTATCTACGCCAATGCCATCTTCACCTTCGTCGATGAGTGAGGCTGATAGCAATTTGCAGGGGAAAATCGTTTATAGCCGTGATTATGACAGTATTCCTAAAGGTAGCTATAACGGCAGTACTTATACAGTCAGGCATGGTGATACTCTGTTTTATATTGCCTGGATCACAGGTAGTGATTTTCGTGATCTTGCAAGCAAAAATAATATTTCAGAACCTTACAGTTTGACGGTGGGGCAGACTTTGAGGACCGGTAGTAGCGGGATGTTAACCACTTATAACCATAATCAAATTCAAACAACCCTGGTTGATTCTCAATCAACTAATGCGTATCCTGCAAATTCTGGGAAGCAAAAGAGTGTAAAAATGTTGCCACGGGCAACTACATCAACAGTAAACGATACGTATTTAGAGTCACCGACGACAACCGCAAGCAGTGGAAACAGGGCTGTCAGCAGTTGGATGTGGCCGGCTGAAGGTAAAGTGATTGAGAGTTTCTCTGATGCCCAAGGGGGTAACAAAGGGATTGATATTGCAGGTAGCAGGGGCCAGTCAGTATTTGCAACAGCAGGTGGTCGAGTTGTCTACGCCGGAAATGCCTTACGTGGATATGGAAATCTGATAATTATAAAACATAACGATGACTACCTGAGTGCCTATGCTCATAACGATACAATGCTGGTTCGTGAGCAACAGGACATCAAGGCAGGGCAAAAAATTGCCGCTATGGGTAGCACGGGTACCAGCTCTGTAAGATTACACTTTGAAATTCGTTACAAGGGAAAATCCGTAAACCCGCTGCGTTATCTTCCGCAGCGATAAACTGGGCAGAGTGCTGAATTCTGCCTGCATTATCATGGGTAGGGGCAGCTTATGAGCCAAAATACGCTGAAAGTTAACGAGTTGTATGATGATGCGGATTTAGATGAAAGTGGTATTGAAGCTGACGACTTCGATGAGAAATTATTGAAGAACAATGAGGGTGATCTAACTGATTTTGAGAATGATTTAGATGTATTGCAGGGCATGAGCCAGCGGGTTCTTGATGCAACACAGCTTTATCTCGGCGAGATTGGTTTTTCTCCTTTGCTGACGGCGGAAGAAGAGGTTTTTTTCGCAAGGCGGGCATTACGTGGTGATGTTCTGGCCCGCCAGAGAATGATCGAAAGTAACTTGCGATTGGTTGTCAAAATTTCCCGCCGTTACAGTAACAGAGGCTTAGCTCTTCTTGATTTAATTGAAGAAGGTAATCTTGGCCTTATCCGTGCTGTTGAAAAATTTGACCCGGAGCGCGGGTTCAGGTTTTCTACCTATGCAACATGGTGGATTCGGCAAACCATTGAACGGGCGATTATGAATCAAACCCGTACTATTCGGTTGCCAATCCATATTGTTAAAGAGCTCAACGTCTACTTGCGTACAGCAAGAGAACTTGCCCATAAATTGGATCATGAACCTAGCCCGGAAGAGATAGCAGAGCAACTGGATAAACCGGTTGATGACGTAAGCCGTATGTTGCGATTGAATGAACGTATCATTTCGGTTGATACCCCTATTAGCAGTGATTCTGATAAAGCGCTATTGGATGTTTTATCGGATGAGAATGAAAGTGGGCCGGAGGGAACAACACAGGAAGACGATATGAAAAAGAGTATCGTCAAATGGTTGTTTGAGTTGAATTCGAAGCAACGTGAAGTATTAGCGCGTCGTTTTGGTCTTTTGGGATATGAGGCTGAAACGCTGGAAGATGTGGGCAAAGAGATCGGTTTGACAAGGGAAAGAGTGCGTCAGATCCAAGTCGAAGGTTTGCGACGTCTGAAAGATATTATGCAAACTCAAGGTTTGAATATTGAAGCGTTATTCCGTACTTAACTGTTGAATAGTTTGGCTACTTGGGTTCTGAAGAACTGTTGCTTGTATTTTTGCTTGGTATTATCAAGTTCTTCAGTACCCGGTAGGATTCCCTAATTTTGTCTGGGATGATGGCAAGTTTTAATCAGAGATTTCTAATACTTAAATTGCAGTGGTCGACTAATTTAGGGCACTTCATTATCCTCTTCCAATAATTTTCCTTTTCAAGGGGACAAGTTCATCACTATCGCCAGATAACTCCACTCTTATTTTCGTGCGAATATAATTGATATCAATACACCACATTATATCCGGCCTCTCGGGATTAAATTCTTATTGCCAGCATAATTCCATCCAAGCCACAGATGGCTTTTAAAGTCTCACTGTGACTTGCAAAGGTGTTGCGTGTGGCGCGGCGACTGAGTATGATAATTGTACCGAGCAGCACTGTTCAGCGGACGGATATGATTAAGAGTTTTAAACATAAAGGGTTGAAAAAGTTTTTTGAAACAGGTTCTACAGCCGGTATTAATGCTATGCAAGTTCCAAAAATTGCTACCCGTCTTGAGGTGTTGAATAGAGCTGTAAAAATTGAAGATGTAGATATCCCTGGCTTTTTTTTACACCCACTTACAGGAAACCGGAATGGTGTGTGGTCTATTACTGTGACAGGGAATTGGCGAATTACCTTTGAGTTGTATGATGGTGATGTCTACGTTGTGAACTATGAGGATTACGACTAATGGCTATGATGTATAACCCCCCGCATCCCGGAATATTAGTTAAAGAGGCTATGGAGGCTCTGAATTTGAGCGCCAGAGGACTGGCTAAGGTACTGGGTGTAGCACCATCAACTGTGCAACGCTTGGTTGTTGGTAAGTCTGATGTTTCGCCAGAAATGGCACTGAAATTGTCTGCCGTTATTGGCAGTTCACCTCAAGTTTGGATGGGAATGCAGGTGGACTATGATTTATGGCAGGCAAAGCAGCATATCGATGTGTCTCACCTTCATCGATTGCACATAGCTTGATTAACATATTTCAATGTCCCTAATTCTGAACCATCTCAATTGTTTTGTCATTGGCCTGAAAGGTGAGTATAAGCTCACCTTTC
>NZ_JAJAFY010000062.1:0-23132 GCF_025384885.1 Photorhabdus kleinii | reverse complement strand
GCAACATCATTGCGAAGAACATCAATTTCAGATTTGGCATTGGTTAATTCTCGTGTGTGTTTAATGTCCAGCTCATTCAACATTGCGATGTGAGAGTTCTGATAGTTGATAGTATCTGTGAGTTGCTGGATTTCTGACTGCTGTTGCTTTGTCACATGCCGCTCTTTCTGTAATGCAGAGTGATAGTAATAAGCTGTGAGTGAGACAATAATCAGTGCAATAAGCGTGTAGTAGTGAGCGTTGAATTTCATGATAAAAACATCGTTTTCTCAGATGCTCGTCGTGCATCTAAACCCGGTAATACTCGCCCACCCGCTTTATTCCACTCCATGAACTGATTCGCCGCACCCTTATAATCACCAGCGTTGAGCTTTTTAAGTAAAGTAGAACGGACGAAAGCACTAGCGCCACAGTTGAATATGAATGAGCAAAGCGCATCAAACTGGCCCTGAGTCAGCGGCACTTTGACTGAGTTTTCCAAAGTAATGTAAACCGGGGCCAAATCATCAAGTAAGAATTGTTCGGCCTGCCGTTCTGTGATTGCATCACCTGGCTTTACTCCGTGAGTGTGACCGTAACCGATAGTCCAAACTCTTGCAGGGCAAAGGTACGCAGTTAGACTGCAACCCTCATAAATTTTGAGTTCCGCTAAACCGTGTTCACTGATTTGCATCTGATACCCCTGCTCTTTTCTCTGCTGATCTACGCAGTAATTGACCAATAAAATCTGTGCCAAGATAGCCAATCACCACACTACCGATGTAGGCCAAATCAGGATTCAGACCAAAAAGATTTAAAATGTCACGAATGAACCACGCGAACATGGCACACATAAAGGCATCAATTGAGACACGCAGCCATCCCCCGCCGTTATAGCGACCCCTGAGAAAAGCCATTGTCCCCGATAGTATTGCACCTATACCCTGTTCTTTGACTGATAGCAGCCATAACCATAGCTGCACCCAGATGTCTGGTTGCTTGTCCATGAGTCTCATATTTCCACCCCCGTTGGGGATTAAGTCCCCGCAAGTACGGGCGTGAAAAGAAAAAGGCCTCGAATAGTCGTGGCCTATGCGTAGTGATAAATGGTAGATTTCATACGTATCTTATATTTTGCTTAGTCGCTTTTGCTGCTCTATAAGCTTCCCTATCATTGATAATACGATAGTACTCTTCATAGCCTCTGAGGCTGTCTGATAATAACGGAACAGCGTAATCTCAGGACGCTTTGAATGCTGGAGCGCAATATTAATTTCATTAACTACCGGAGTTAAATTATTCATGCCAATGGTTTCCTTTTAATTTCGTAGAAACATTTTTGCTTTACGCATTCACATTGCCGGCTATGGTTGCCGCCAATAAGCACGCATCACAATAATCACCCAATCAGCGAATAAAGCCCGGATTCAGTTCCGGGTGATCAGCGTCGTATAAGTAAAAAGGCCACGCTATGCGCAGCCTCCGTAATCAATTGAATTCGTTCCGATATGGGAATTCCCATATCGGCTATGATTAAATCTCGACAAGTAACCATAGCTAATAGAAAGAGGAGCTAATGAGCAGAACAATTAATGAAGCTGTCCGCGAGCTGGAAATCAGCATCACAGCTACAGAGCGGATCGTGATTGCAATGTTACAACTACTTTCACCCGTACAAAAAGATGCCCTGAAAGATATTCTCTTTTCAGAATGTCAAATAGCCTCTGAAATAATTCCTGCGGATAACGAACAATTAATCAAAAGAGAAAAACAAATCACTGAGAAGATTCACACTCTTTTGCAACTCTGAGCATAAGTTCCTGGCGTTTTTTCTCCTGTTCAATAAATCCCCCCCACTTGCCATTAGGGTGAGGGGTGTTTACTGCTTTCAAAAACGCTTCGCGATCACAATCTCTACTCTCATCTTTGCATTCGTCAGAAACGCTGCTATAGCGCTCCATTGAGATAAACGCAGCGGCAACAGCTTCACCTACAAATACCGCGTCAAGATCACTCAGTCCATCAGGTACCATTTGCGACAGAATAGTAATAAGTGCCAATCGTGCCTGTTCTTGGGATTCTGGAGATAGTTTGTCAAAGTTCATACCCGACCTCTCGACGGTAATAAAGAAAAAGGCCACGCATTGCGCAGCCCTTAAGAATTGCAGACATAAAAAACCCCGCAAGATGGCGAGGACTGAGATTCGGTTAAGACACCTAAGAGACACTTAAGGCAATCTTACCAAAAAGTATTGCTCATTTGCTCATTAATGTCAACACGTTCTATGCAATCTTTTTAATTTTCTCTACACGTTTACGTGAATTAAACACATTTTTCAGAGGTTGATACAAAAGATAGGTGCTTGCATTTAGAATCTCATCCACTTCACGACGACACGTTCCGCGAGATGGTTTCTTAAGCCTACCCCCCGAACGGGTCATCATTTTGCGGGGATTTGCGATCTTGTGATAGTAAGATGCGATTGATAATTTTGAGGCACCATGAACGTAATAACTCAGTAAAATGCCGTAGGCTTTCTTATCGATGAACATGACGGAATCGACGACCTGAGAAATCAACATTCCATCGTCATCATTGCACATCGGCCGGGTTTTGTTATTACTTGGTTTTACGCTCACAATGAACTTATAAATCATGTTTATCTGGCACTTATCTATACGACCACTATAAATCCATGCTCCCCAGAGATTTAACCAGCTATCAATCCAGTCGTGTTGCTCTTTAGTGAGCTGTCTTTCTCTAATACTGCTCATCTTACCCCCGGAGAACTGAATGATATTTGTCATATTTAGTTGAAAACATGACTGAGTGTTTTTTGCCCCTGACTATCCGATCATGAATAACTTTCAGTGAACCATATTCGCATTGCAGAACTGCAAAGTTTTTCCTTGTTACTCCGTGCCTGAACCGGGCTTCTTCAATTGCTGCTGATATGTCAGTGAAGATTGTCATTGCTTAATCTCCTGAGTTTTGCCCGATATTCATCACAAATACGTTCGTAATCTTCACGCCGCCATTTCATTAGCGGCCTTGGCATCATTAGAGCATCAAACCTTTCTTGACCAATTTTCTCAATCAATCTGGGTTTATAGTTAATTATATTTCCTGATAAATAGTTATTACATGCAGAGCATTGTTTGTGAGCATTATCTTCATCAAATCTCAGCTCTGGATGAGCCTTAGTTGTTCGATAATGTCCCGCATGATATTGTCCCTTATGAAATCTCCCACAGCTAATACACGGAAGGTCTTTATCTCTTTCTCTGATAAATGCATTAAATGCCTGTTGCGCTTGATTCTTGAAATATGATATGTGCTTGACTGCTAATTTACGGGCTTTGAGTTTATCTTTCTGTTCTGCTAATTCTTGCTGACGTTTCTTTTTAAGTGCCTGCTCTGCTTTTTCCCTGTCTCTGTTTCGTTTCTTAATTGCTAATTCTGCGCCGTGGTCCGGGTTACACCACCATATATTCGAGTATTTCGGCATAAACCACTCACAGCATATTTTACATTTCCGCCTCGCTGGTTTTTTCATTTCTATTTCTCCTCCGATCCCATTTGGCACGCAATAGTTTATAAACGTAATCAAACGTTTTAACTTCTGATTCAGTCGGGATTGGCTTTGATTTATTAGACGGGACCTTATAGATTAAATTATTGATGACTCTCTGAGTCTGTGATGTTTGACGTGTCATTTCATCTATCTTGCTCCTGTTTTAATTTCATATATTCACAATCGGCTGGCGTTGTCAGTCGGCGTAACTCCAACTCATACCCCTATGAGTTTTCTGCTTTCCACTTATTGAGTTATGCACCAGTGATGGATTGCAACCGTAAAATCTTGTTGATTGCATAGATGGATACCAAAATCCAAATCCTGATTTATCCATAGAAACTACTGGTGATTTCTGGTTATCACACAACCCTGTTTTCCATGCATGTTTTAGATTTTGCTCGTTGGTACACCATTCAAGATTATTAACATGATTATTTTTTTTATTTCCGTCGATATGATTAACAATTGGATAATTATTGGGGTTTGGTATGAAAGCTAATGCAACAAATCTATGCACTAACTGATGCTTATTTTTACCAATTGAAATTCTATCGTATTGCTGAGTTCTACATAGATTTAACAGCTTGCCTTTCATAATCCTTGTTGTCTCACCTTTTCCTCCCCTTCCACACGTTCTTACAACCATGTCCTTACTTTTAATCCTGCCAGTATTGCTAACTTGATATCTTGATTCGTACCCGGGAACGTCTTTCCAAATCTCCTTACTCATCGTTCAATCTCCTCTTGTGATATTCTGAATCAGCGGGAATTCTTAGCTTGATTCCACGATCAATACACCAAACTTCAATCCTTCTTAGATAAAACGTCATCTCTTCAGTATTCAGCAATTTCGTTGACTTAACTCTTCTTTCCTCACCCATTACCGAAATAACTTTCACAGGACAAAACAAATCCTTGAAATATTCATGCATCTCTTCTTTGCCTAGTTTTTCTGTAGATATGGAATTAACGATATTCAATACATCTTCATTCCATAACCACATTAAATTGTTCTGAGATAATGATCGGGTGTTCTTCCAAGGCTTAATAATAATTCGATGCGGCTGTTTCGTTTGAAGTGTTTCTTTCAATATTTCCCATGCCTGAGATTTATTTGATTCGTGAAAACAAAAATCAGCTTCCATTTATCCCCCATTATTTACTCTCTTATTCCAGACTCGAATAGCTGCCGATTCCGCTTCCTTGTAACTATTTTCCCGTTTCGATAACGGACCATCTACTCCGCAATTCCCGCAGTTAATCCAAGACACATACTCATCCAATGAACCTCTATCCTCATAATCAGGACAAAGATCATTGCTTCCACAAAACGGACACGGCTTAAGTTTCTCTGTCATGTTTCACCTCTGTAGCTCATCAGGAATTTCTACTTCGTCACCGATGTGCTTTCTCACAACTTCACGACATACTGTGATCTGAACAGTTTCACCCCATGACGTTCCGTACCCTCCGCTACCGGCGATCCAATATTCTCTCTTCGTGTGCAATGCAAGTGCTGTTATGTATTTTTCAATCAACTGACCGCATTCACTCCATTCAGCTGAATATTTGGGCATAACATCAAGATTCTTATCTAAATAATCAGCACTCCACCCGTCACAAATAGCGACTGCATAATCCAGCGCACGGCCTGTCAAATTTTCTGTTTTAATCTTCATCTCAAAAATCCTTCCTGTAGGGTTTATTGGGCTTGTCTTCGTTGCGCTTAGCTCGTTGCTCGCCTTCAACTTGATCGAGATGGAACAAGCAAAGGCCCTTTTGTTCGACATATACAGTGTTAGCTTTACCGTGGCGATTGAGGCGCAATATCAACTCTGTCAGCGTCTTGTCCGATTTCTCTTGATAAACAGAGTCACGGTAGACGCCCATCCAGTAATCACAGTCCTGTTCAATCTGGCCTGTGTCTCGGCTGTCAGATGGCATTGGGCGTTTGTTGGCGCGTTCCTCAATATTCCTGTTAAGCTGAGTTAGCAGAACAACAACAGTGTCGAGTTCTTTTGCCAGTATCTTGAGGCCCTTTGTGATGTTGCCATACGCAATATCATTCCGATCCGCTTTCTCAGTCTTCATCAGTGTTAGATAGTCAACACCGATAAAACCTATCTTCCCAACTTTACGCTTGATTTTACGACACTGTGACTGGATATGAGCGAATGACATTCCAGGAGTATCATCAATCCAGATATTGGGAGTATCTTTCAGTTCACCTATAGCCTTACTGAGTAGCGCCCATTCGTACTCATCATCAGAACCACCATACAGCATATCTGTATTCACCCCTGATTTCTGACTTACCATACGCTCAAATAACTGCTCATCTGTCATTTCCATGCTAAACAACAATACCTGATGACCATCACTAGCGACGTTCTTTGCCATCTCAGTTAACACAGTGGTTTTACCCATTTTCGGGCGAGCACCAATAACAAACAGTGATCCGTTGACGATATACTTGGGCGCTAGCATTTCGTCAAAATCTCGGAATCCGGTCTTAAGCCCTCTGTGTAATTCGGGATTATTAAATCTTGCTTCCAGTTTTTCAAAGAAACGCTCGGCAATCTCTCTCATAGGCTTAAGTCCGGTCTTATGGCCCGCAGTACCATTCTCCGATGCTTCACCGATCAACCTTTGAGCTATGTCCATTTTCTCGGCAAATGTGAGACTGCTGGGTGTCATGAGTAACCGCTGAATTTCATTGGTTTTCTCAATAGCGTAACGCTCTGCGGCTGTCTCGCGTATCTGCCTGGCATAAGCGACTATGTTCGCCGCGCTGGGAGTGTTCTTGGCAACCTCAGCCAGATACGCAAATCCACCCGATTGATCTGATTTACCCGCACGTTTCAGGCTGTCATCCACAGTAATAATATCTATTGCCTGGTTCTTGCTGTTCATTGTCCGCATTTCAGCGAAAATGAATTTATGCCATGCCATGTAGAACAAGTCAGCTTTGAGCATGGAGAATACATACTGTGAATTGTCGCTCTGGGGGTCTAGCAGTAATGCGCCAATGACGCTCTGCTCCGCTTCGGTGCTGTGGGGTACTTGATTAATGCTGTTTACGGTCATTCGCTCTGTCCTCTTTGACGGATACGTAACATTGGTCGGTGATTAAATAATCCAGGTTTTTCTTGCGCCAGTAGCCGCCTTTGCCATTCGGCCTCTCTTCTGTCATCCATGTGCAGTGCTCGGCAATGTAACCCAGATAACCTTTCCAGTTCTCCAGAGTAAACGGCCTCTGGTGCTTGGTCTGGTATTCCTTGTTAGCTCGTTGCCAGAACGTGCGCATCTTGGATTTTCTGGCGTCTCGCAGGACAGTAACCTTAGCCATCTCCGGCAGAATTTCATGATAGGCGTCGATCATGGCCTGGTAGGGAACCGGTATAGTCTTTTTAGACTGAGATTTCTTGACAGACTGAGGCGGGTTGTTTTCATCAGAAAACTCACCAACTACATCGTTAGATGTAGTTATATATTCTTGTTCTAATAACTTCTTACTCTGTTTGACCTGATTTGTTACCAACTTTGTTACCTGACTTCGCTCTAAAACCGCGTCATCACTGGGTTTGTTTGTTACCTGATTAGTGACCTCGTTTGTTACCTCAAAATCACCCTGATAATCAGCGTAATTTGTGATGGTGATCACTGTCCCATGCCGGTTACCGCTGAACGTTAGCATCCCCTCAGAGGAAAAGAATTCCAACATGTCTCTAACCTGTTTTTGTGTCTTCTCATTGCCTTTAGAATCTCTGAGCTTTCTGGCTAGAATGGGGATTTTCGTCACCAACTGACCAGATCCTAAATCCCACTGAACGCCGCTAAATTCAACACTGCGGGGCTTGTATTGAGCCATCCCAATCAATCGAACCCACAAGGCCAATTTAGCCGTATCATTAGCCCATTCCGTGGACAGAAGACTCCTGAACAGTGCGAAATGCCCCTGTTTTTGGTTTTCCATCCGTGTGCTCCTTGAAGTCTTTCTCGCTCCAAAGTCAGCGTATGCAACGTTACTCATGGCTTTTCTTCCCTTTCAGCAGTTCTTCGCGATGTTCCAACCTCAATTGAGCATCGTCCAGTGCTTCCCGAAGTTTCTTTGCTCCTTGCTCCGTGACCGAGCGAACAGCCCGATCACGCATGATGTTTTTATGCACAGCGCTGTAATTAACTTTTTGTTTCATGTATAATTACCTCATATCTAGCTGTAATTGACAGGCCTCATCCGTGGCAGGTAATGAGGCTTTTCTCTTTATCTTCCCTTTTCTTTCCAGCGCCTGGATCAGCATTTCGGCATGTTCACCTTCTATGACAACTACTGGCTTATGATCAGGGAGTTGATACGCCCATTCAGGTAAACCATATTTCGCTACCAATTGACTGGCTAATTTAGCAATACGGCCCTTGTCTCTGCTGGATGTTGAAGGATGAATACCTATTGATTGAGCAAATTGATTATTTCCTGTTTCCAAAATGCATCGAAGCCAAAAACTTTCTAGCGCCTCCGGCTTACAAGTGATTTTGATACTTTTTGCGATATCCATATGTTAAATTTCCTTAAATAAAATAAAGTTAATAACCCTATTGAGGGTTACGCTCCCCGCTAAGCGAGTAATCCCTACTACGTAAGCAGGGAATCTACACCTGGATCGGCATAGATGGGTGGCGGATTGTTAAAGAGCGTGCGAGTTGGCTCGCGCGGTTTTAATTGCTATGCTGCTTTTGGTGGAAAAATGTCGTCCAAACCAACATGGATTCCGCATTCATTAAATATTTCAACGAAACGACGGCATAAATTTATATCCATTCCTCGGCGCCCTCTTTCGTAATGACAAATAGCGCCTGGGGTGCATTTTGCTAGTTCTGCAAGCTCAATCTGGGTCATCCCTAATTGCTTGCGAAAAAATCTCAGTTTATTCATGAGAATCTCCTTTTTTCTTTAAGTATACATTATGTATCCATAATTGCAATGAATGTATACGTTTTGTGTGTTTAATGAAAATATACATAATGTATAATTAAGATATGAATATGAAATGGTTTGATATCGCTAGATCTCGGATGGAGATCTTAAAAATTACACAAGATACTCTTGCTGAACATGTGGGTGTCACGAAGGGTGCTATTAGCCACTGGCTAAATGGCAGAAGAGATCCTGGGTTGGAAAAAGTAGCTGAAATATTTCAATATTTGGGTGTTTCTGATGCAATCTTGAATAATGACGGTACTTTTTCTCTTCCAGAAGATGCTGATGAATGTACTGAACAGAAAAAATGTCGAATATTCAGCAAACAACATGAAATATTGCTTGAAATGTTTGATAGCCTTCCTCAAAAAGATCAGGAAAATTTTTTAAAGGCAATTAGTGATAGAAAAGACGAAGTTGATCAAATAGTTAAAGAGAGGCTAGAAAAAATGAGCAAGAAAGCCTGTTAAGACACTGTTTAATAGATAATCATGTAAAATGATAAGTTTCTCATTAAGCTTAAGCCATCGGAGATGGCTTTTTTAATGCTCCTTTCTCTCAAATAACACAAATAGCCACAATCCTAGATCACTAATAAAAATCAATGCCTTAAAAATAGCGCGATTTTTACACTCCCATTATTTTATTTTAAATCAAATAGATAATTAAGAGCCTATTGCTCTAGCTCAGCCACTTAGATCAGAAAATTTTTTTCAAAGTAAATTAACTTATAAATCAATTATATATGCTATTAATGCAATTTATGTATACAAAATGTATTGAATATTTGGATACATAACGTATACTTCAATCATCAAAAGCACAAAGCGAACAGGCAAGGAAAGCCCACGAAGTAGCTGCCGGTGGCGAACGAAGAACCGGATGATTCGCAAGTGCTAAGAGACAGACGCAACAAACAACGAGGAAATCAAAATGAGCAGATTAACTACTTACACAGACAACTTCACTGGCAAAAAATATCACGTCAAACATCTTACTGTTACTCAATTCAAAGGTAACGTTGAAACTGGTGATGTAATTTTCAAAAACTATGACGAACTGAATAGTTGGTTACGCATGATGGGATTCAAGAAGTAACTTTAAGCCCCGCAGAGGGGCCTTAAATACCAGTCTTTTTTACTTACAGAAGGCTGGTATTTAGGAAAAGTAACTACAGGGAAGTTTCGCTCTTTAACAATATGACGATAGCAATTAGCAGTTAGTAATTAGATCGTCAAACGGAATCGCTCTGAATAAGTGTTAGAGCAACCCAACCACAGAGTAGGTTTTGGGATTGGTGAATGCACGGGCTGATGTGATCAGGAACAGCGCAGGTGCAACCCGTTCGATTCGGGTTTTAATCCTCGGTGGTTTGAGCCTTGCGCAAAGCGGGAGATCAGCACCCGCCACCAATCACCAAAACTTATTTAAAGGGGGTAAATATGGCTAATAAAAATCGTCAAATCCTCACATTAAGAGGATTGGTTGAAAAACAACCGTTGATTGAGATCAAGTCTAAAAAAGACAATGCAAAGTCTCGCAGACTGACAAAACAAATGGCGTTTTGGGATAAAAAACGTGCTGAGCACGAAGCCAAACCAAAAAGCCGATCTGTTGATGAGATTTTTGATTCAATCATTAAACCGGTCGATGAAACTGATGTACTTGCAAATCTGATTATTACTTTAAAGAGTAACGATAAACAAGAAAATACAGGCAGCCATTGCTTGCCTAATACATGGCTCTATTCAGTTAGATAATTAAATTAATATGAGGATGTGATGGATAAATACATAGAACCAATCCCAATAGTAGAAATAACAACGCCCAAAAATGGGAAAGGAGTTATTCGTAATGCTTATTGGCTCGTTAAAGATAAAAATGTTTTTCGCTCAAAAATGGGAAATTCGTATCAGTTTAATCGTCAAGAACTCGTTGTTAGAAAATTCTACGAAGAACTACTTGCACTTGATGACGGCTACACAGTCGAACAAATACCCGTCGCTTTCATAGATTAGCACATTGCCAATTAACTAATTTCAGCTCATTTCCGAGTGGGCTGTGGTGAGTTAATAATAGGAGGCAACATGAATGATTTAGAGTATTGGAGTGACTGTATTTCTTATGGCGCTGATGATTGCAATTTGGTTTTAACACAAGACCAAGTTAAATCATTAGCTGAATCTGTCATGCAGGGTCACGAGTGTTACGGAATGTCATTTTATTCACCGCCGTCAAACGAACGTTACGCAGAAATAGAAAGGGAATGGAAATTAAAATTTGATAAATTACAAAATGAATTTGATGCATATATAAATAATGCAGAGACCGCCGTTAGAATTGCATTGCGACAACATCGAGATACGAAAATCTCAATCGATAAAGACGGGGAGGTTTTTAGATGTAATGGACGCTCTGAACAAATTCAATAATCAGCATTACTTCGCCATACCGGGAAAATAATAGGGAAATATCAGCAAGGATGCTATTTATTAAATATGAGAGTTGAACAATGAACACGAAAATGAAATTTGCAACTGAGTGTAAAGCTGAACAAGCTCGCTATTTATCTGAAGCCAAAATATTTCGTCGCGGTTCTGAAATGCGCAAAATGTATGTTTCTCTTGCATGGAGAAATAGAAATAATGCTCGTCAATGGACTAGTCTTTGATTAATTAGCAGGGATGCTCTTTATCAATTAAATATGAGGATTAAGCAATGAAAATTGAAATAAAGCTTTCAATGAAAGAGTTTAATAGCATTGTCAAAAGTCTTAGTCTCGACAAAAATTCAACTTTTATTTTTCATTTAACATATTTTAGCGATTATAAAATAGCTTTGCAGCATTGTATCAAGGATGTTTTACATGACTGCGGTTTCGATTTACCCGATAATCACATTAACATAGAAATAGCAGGTGAATAATATAATGGTAAACATACGAAACACTTATAGTTTTGAAATATTATGTAAAGATGTACGAATTACGTCTTCTGCTGTACAAATTACGTCTTCTGCAATAGAAGAAATCTCAGTTGAAGTATTTGGAGTAAATGACAATGGTTTACAAAGAATAATTAATGAGTTTTATCCTGAGGATATACTAAAGATGATTGATGAAGAATCCATTGTTGATTATTTAAAAGAGTACGGTTACGAAGTCATTAAGCAGGAGGAAGAATAACATGTCAGCACATGTACACGCTGAGTTAATGTTGCAGTATGCTCAAGATGCGTTGAAAACTGATAAGCCGTGGTTGTTGTGGGAAATAGGTGACGGCGCTGACGGGTGGGATGACTTAGATGATCATCCATGGTGGATCAAAGATTCTGAATATCGCCGCAAGCCAGAAATAATAAAAGTCGGCGGTGGAATAAGTTTTCCTACACCAGTAAAGCATAAGCCGAAAGAAGGTGAGAAATTTTGGATTCCAGATTTTTACACATTAGGGACTCATACACATTACTGGGAAGATGATGAGTTTGATAATTGTCTGCTGAATAATGGGATGATTCATTTAACAGAAGATGCCGCTCAGCAGCATTTAGACGCATTAATTAAAATAAACCGGGGTGAATTTTAGTAATATGGAGTAAAGGCCAGTGGACGGCTCAGGGGTAATAAACAATTAATGTAATTAAAGGAATCACTCATGTCAGATAAAAATGAAGTGGCTATCATTGATATAAAACCAGAACAAGCGCCGGTTATTTATATTCCAAACGGGCTTGATGCGTTTTTAAATAAAATTAGAGAATCGGTAAATGAAATTCCAGATGTTACGACAAAAAGAGGCCGTGACAGAATCGCATCATTAGCTGCGCAAATATCACGCAGCAAGACAGCTATAGAAAAGCCAGGTCGCGAATATCTTAAGCGACTCAAAGAAGCGGTAAAACCAGCGGAGCAAGAAATTAAGCGCTTTGTTGATGCATGCAATGAGCTACGTGATGAAGTTCGCAAGCCGCTCGCCGACTGGGAAGCTGAACAAGAGCGTATTAAGCGTGAAGAGGAAGCACGTAAAGCAGCAGAGGAACTGGCAAAGCAAATCGAAACTGATTATGAAATTGCTCTGCTAATGGATGAAAAATTTGATAGAGACCTGGCAGAAAAGAAAGCCGAACAGGAACGCCAGAGTGTTGCTCGCGAGGAAGAAATCAAGCGGCAGGCAGCAGAGCAGGCCCGCATTGATGCTGAGCGCAAAGCTTTGGCTGAAATTGAAGCCGCAGCACGACGCGAAGCTGAAGCAAAAGCGGCGACGGAGAGAGCTGAACGTGAAAAGCTGGAAGCGCTAGAACGTGCCGAACGTGAAAAACAAGCTGCAATTGATGCTGAGCGGCGCAAGTCGGAAGAAGCAGAGAGAGTCCGTTTGGCTGAAATTGAGCGTCAAAAAACAGAGGAGGCAAAACGACAATCAGATGTTGAACATCGTAAACGTATTAACAATGAATCTCTGCAAGAATTAATTAAAGCCGGAATTACAGAAGAATGTGCAATGAATTGTATCAGAGCTATAGCAAACGGCAAAACAACTCACTTAAAAATCATCTATTAATTATGAAAATCAACAAGCAACTTTTCAATTTAGCTCAGTCTAAAGCCAGAATCGCTTTCAAAATAGAAAGTCAAATTGAATGGTTTATAGCAATGCAATATTTGAGGCTATCATATGAATATGATTAAAGAGTGGCTCTTTGCTATGTTATTTCCCGCTTATTTAATTCTATTTACGACGTTAATTTTAATTTTTCTGAGATAAAAACATGAAAACTCGTGGACAAATAGCTGATGAGAGATTATTGGCTTATGAAAAGATATTATTCAAAAATTCTTCGGAAGAAGAAATCATTGAACAAAAAATTGAAAGCAAGAGAGATGAGTTAACTTTAGAATCGCTCAAAAAAGTTATCAGAGATGCTCGAATCTGCGGATTCATATTGAGTAACGATGATTTGAATGGACTTGCTGACTCTGATTTCATTGACGAATATTTTTATGACGCTCAAACGGAAATATTGAAATCAATCTCAATGATTGAACGTTATCTTGAATTGAGTCAAGCACAAGACCCAACGGAACTTGAATTAGATAATACCAGCGGATGGTTTAATTGGGAGGCAAACAATGAAACCCGGCATTTATTATGACATATCGAATGAAGATTATCATCTTGGACCCGGAGTCAGTAAATCACAGTTGGATGTGATCGCAAAAGAGGCGGCGCTTTTATTGTGGGACAAGGACGCTCCCGAAGATGAAGAGAAAAAGGATGCGCTTAATATGGGAACGGCTCTTCATTGTTTATTGTTAGAACCCGACGAGTTCAATAATCGATTTATCGAAGCACCGAAGTTTAATCGTCGAACTAACGCAGGGAAAGAAGAGGAAAAGGAATTCATAAATGAATGCGAAAAAACAGGGAAAATCGTAATGGACTATGAACAGTATCGGAAGCTGAAAATTATGCGTGATAGCGTCATGGCTCATCCGGGAGCCAGGCTTCTTTTGGAAGCAGATGGATATTGTGAATCATCAATTTACTGGAATGACGCAGAAACAGAGGAGTTATGCAGGATTAGGCCGGATAAGCTAATACTCGACAAAGATATCATTCTTGATGTTAAAAAAGTTTCAGATATCGATAGATTTCCCACTCATATCGAAGAATTCCGCTATCACGTACAAGATGCAATGTATAGCGAAGGATATCGACAATACACGAATGGAACGATCCCTACTTTTTGTTTTCTTGCAGTTAGTGAGTCTATCGACTGCGGTAAATATCCTGTTCGCTTGTTTGTATTAGATCAATACGACAGGGAAGTTGGTTTCAATCTATTTCGAAGAGATTTAGATGTATATCACAAATGCCACTCAACGGGTAACTGGGGGCTGGGATTTGAAAAAATTCAACGCCCAATCTGGGCGAGGAGAAGAGATGAATAATAGTGTTATTAACCCGTTTAGCTCAAGTACGCAACAAGCAAATGGAATGGTTGCAGTTGAGCAACAAAGAGCCATACAAGAAGTTCAGGCCGCGATGGTGATAGCTAAAAAATTCCCGCGTGACCCCATCACTGCAATGGACAGAATTTTGCAGGCATGTACACGCCCTACTCTTGCTGAAAGTGCCTTGTATTCTTACTCACGAGGCGGCGCTGAAGTGACAGGACCAAGCATCAGGTTAGCTGAGGCCGTTGCTCAAAACTGGGGAAATATACAGTTTGGTATACGCGAGCTTGAACAAAAAAACGGTGAATCGTCTGTTGAAGCGTTCGCGTGGGATATTGAAACAAACACACGTCAAGTTAAGACCTTTACTGTTCCGCATGTTCGATTTACGCGACAGGGAAAGAAAAAGCTGGAAGATCCACGCGATATCTACGAAATGGTGGCAAACCAAGGATCAAGGCGTTTGCGGGCGTGTATTTTAGGGGTGATACCCGGTGATGTTATCGAAGCGGCAGTTAATCAGTGTGATGTGACACTCAGAAGCAATGCTGATACATCCCCTGACGCTATTAAGAAAATGATTGCAGTATTCAAGGATGAATTTGGTGTTACCAGTGAGCAAATTCAGAAGCGCATACAGTGCCGTGTTGAAGCCATGCGCCCCGCTCAAATGGTCCAGATGAAGAAAATCTATGCAAGCTTACGTGATGGTATGTCAAGTGTAGACGATTGGTTTGAGAAACCCGAAACCACTCAAAATAAAGTTGACGAACTAAATAACATGGGGAATTCAACCAATGAAAGAGGAACAGAATAAATATGTTGATGATCAATGCAATGCCTGTAAGTGCATACATTTTAGCTGGCGTTGGAAGACTGCAAACAATGAATTCTTAACTCCGGCTGAAATGAATACAGATCATCTATTTCATACTTTACGCGTAATCTGGAATAACTTCATGCCAGCTCACGTACATGTCGGAAAAGTAAAATTTTACGAATTTAGCCCTTTTTATACAAAAGAATACATGTCACAAGCAATTAAGCACTTAGCAAGAGAATTGAGTACACGCAAAGACATGCGGCTTATTCATAAAATTGAAATTGAACAAATGCTCTATTACCTGACAAATCCAATTTGTCAACATTATTTAAAAGGGAATCCAATCAATGAGCGAGGAAACGAATAAATATATTGGCAAGCCATGCCCTAAGGGACACACTCTCAGATACATAGCAAACGGGAATTGTGTTGAATGTCAGATTGCCGGTCAGAAGAAAGCAAAATCCCAACCCCAAAAACAAAAGCGAGAAAGTAAAAATAAAGTCAATCCCGATGATTTTACCCATTGTGTATTCATTATTGGAAATCCTGAAAGAGTGAGAAATTAAATTAATGAGGCAATAATGACCGAATCTCAAATAAATATTATTTTATCCGGCAAAGCAATTCCAACAGATATTTTTCCAAATGAAGAACTTGAACACTATTTCGCGAGAAAGTACAGAGCAAAAGTGAAAGAGTTTATCGAATTAGCAAATGAAAATAATAAACTAGCACAAGAAAGCAGGAGATTAAAGAAACGACTAGCTAAAGTCAATCGCCGCAATAAATATCTAAAAAAAGTTCTATTTGCCGGTGCATTTATTATGAAAGGCATTGTTCATAAATACGCATACGCTCTCAATGTTGGTACAGAAACACATGCAAATGAATTTATCGATGAAGCTGAAAAATTAACAGGTAAAAAATTACCGAAGTTTATTTAATGAGGTGAATATGACTCAGAAAACACCTTGGAATCCAAGCCGGAAAGCAATACTTAAAGTAAAAAATCCCCTTCCCCCGCCAGAAATATGTAATTATTGTGGTTCACAAGTAAAAATAGTCAATCACAAAGAAATATATGGTGGAAAAAGTTTTGGAAATTGGCCGTGGTCTTATTTATGTAGTTGCTGCGGTGCATATGTCGGCATGCACCCTTTTACTAATATCCCGCTTGGAACTTTGGCAGATAAAGCAACTCGGAACGCAAGACTTTCCAGCAAGCGTTATTTTGAAGAAATCTGGCAATCCGGGAAATTGAGTCGCACGGATGCGTATAAATGGCTAGCAAAACGGCTTGGAATTAACAAATGCGAATGCCATTTTGGATGGTTCGATATTGATACATGCTACAGAGCCAAAGAAATATGCAAGCAAAAAATATTGAGGTGTAATTATGAATGAGACGAAAGAAATGCCTATTATTTTCAACTCAGAGATGGTCCGTGCTATTTTAGATGGCAGGAAAACTCAAACAAGAAGAATAGTAAAACGTCAGTATATCAGTCACAAACAAGAATTAAGATTGTGCGATGATGGATATTTTTATTGGTGGATGAAAGACGCCGAAACACATCAACCTAGGCGGGTTTCATGCCCGTTCGGAAAAACTGGCGATCGGCTGTGGGTGAGGGAGACATTTCAAGGCCCATTTGTCGATTATAATGATTCACATGATTTGTTCAAAAATCCCGAATCATATCAAAAACCAGAAAATTGTATCTATCGTGCTGATTGCGGGCAATATCCATCATTTTACGATGCTGATGACAATCTCCGCCAGGGTTGGCGAGCGGCAATTCACATGCCGCGCTGGGCTAGTCGTATCACTCTTGAAATCACAGATATTCGTGTCGAAAGGCTAAATGAAATCAGTGAAGAGGATGCAATAGCGGAGGGTTGTTATACAGATGATGAATATGGGTTCAATGCGCAACCAAGACTCTGGCCCTGCCAAAAGTGCCAAGGAGATCAAACATACGCAGCATATGCGAACGGTGTTTATTACGTTGATTGTAGAGAATGCGACACAGCAAAAAAGCGCTTTAAACTGCTATGGGAATCAATCTACGGCTTTAATTCATTTGACAATAAGCGTGTCTGGGTAATTGAATTCAAGATTATTGAAAAGAGGTAACAATCATGACTAAAAATACAGAGTCTTTAATATCTGCATGTCACGAATTAGCAAGAACAGCGAAATGTGATGATTATTTAATTCTGAATGATATTGCTGATAAATTGAAATTTCTTCGTAAAGAACGTGACAGATATATTGGAATGTTTGTTGATTCGTGCGCTGGTCTTGCAGCTATAGCTGATGCTGTGGGAATTAGAGAAGAAGATGACACGGGTTCGCCATTTCAAGTAATTGCACAAATTAAATCAATAGTACTCAAATCTCGCATTGATGGTATTAAATATGCTCGTGACAGATTAATCGCAGCTTATTTATCGGGATTCATAGATAGACAAGAATCAGACGTACGTGATGTAGCAATGATGATTGATAGCTCTGTAAAAGAGATTCAGTTAGAAATAAATGATTGTTGGGTAACTGATAATTTTGGTGATGAATGGCTTAACAGCGGAGATAAACAATGAAAAAAATAGTTGATGAATTTATGTCTGATGTTGTTGATATTTGGGTGAAGCAGCGGATGAATGATTATCTCTGTCACTATTCATATTTTATCTGGAAACGAATGTTCAAGCGTTATGTTGTGAATATACTAGCGTCACGCGGCGCTAGTTTATCAGAAGCAAAAGAAATTGCTGAGTGTGAGATTGAATCATATTCAAAAAAGGATGGCGATTGGAAATATATTCATCCGCACGATGCGGCACAAGAAGCATTATCTTATTGGAGTGATTAATGGCAGACTTCGGAGGCAGTAATACCCCAAAGGAATTAAAAGATAAATGGCAAACCCCGATTGAGATATTTGCAGCATTGGATGCTGAATTTGGTTTTTATCTCGATGCAGCGGCAGACAATGAAAATGCTCTATGTGCTCATTATCTCACGGAACGAGATAATGCACTTACATGTGATTGGATAAGTTACGGAGCAATATATTGTAACCCGCCGTATAGCGATATATCTCCGTGGGTTATTAAGGCGGCAGAACAAAGCAGGAGGCAATCACAGCCGGTCGTTATGTTAGTCCCAGCCGACACTTCGGTCGGCTGGTTTAAATTGGCAATGGAAACAGTTGATGAAGTCAGATTAATAACGGCAGGCAGAATTTCATTTATTAATGCCGGCAACGGAAAGGAGAAAAAAGGAAATACAAAAGGAAGCTTGCTATTAATATGGCGTCCGTTTATCAAACCCCGCTGTATATTCACAATAGTTGATAAAAGCCAATTAATTCAAATTGGTTTAAATATATTAAATGAGATTACATCATCATGAAACTAATCAGCTTAATAAAGCCAATCAAAGTTAACTATTTCGGAATTGAGTTATCAGTTCCTCACTGGACTAAATTTATAGCAACGGATGAGTCTGGATTAGTATTTGCATGCAACATGCTTCCGCGCACTGAATTTAATTGTTATGAAAGGTGGGATTCTGATTCCCCGTCATTTCGAGACGAAATTATTGCTGTAGTTGATTTAGAAGAAATGGACTGGGAAGAAACTCTTGTTGAAATATGAGTGGGAATTAGAGGACATTTGATTATGTTAACATGTGATATGAAACAATTTGAATTCACGATAATTGACGCGTGGAATATCGGAAAAAGATTTGCAAAACTGGGAACTGAACATTTTGATTTTAAAATTCACGTCATAAAGAATGATTCCAAAATTGATATTTTTGAAATAAGTATAGTAGATGTAGAAGGTGTAACTTATCAACATATTAATATTACGGAAAAGAATATAGAAAAATTGCAACAAATAATAATATCAGCGGAAGCGTGTTATTCAGCATGCGGTAAACTAGCTGATTTGATATGGAATCATAGATATGAAAATAACTGATTCTAAATCTAATCTAGATGAATGACCAAGCTCTTGAAAACGGACGCAGAGCAATAGCAAGGGAATGCTTAAACGAGCTAACTCAACTATTGAAATACGATGACAAAGCAGTCACCGCTATTCTCGATAAATATACACAGCGATTCAAATTAATTATTTCTGAGCATCAGATGAGAAAGTCAACGCCGAAAGCCTGGCTTTCTCAGTATGTCAGAAATTTGCAAAAGGAATAAATATGAGAATGAAAATAGATTTAGGTAAATATGTTATTACATATAATGCCGGTCAATTTGATTTAAATATAAAGCGAATATTAAAAACAAGTGAAAATAAGGAACAGGAGCAGTTAATATCAATTGCATACTTTTATACACTCTATGAGTTAGTTAATAAAATAATAATATTGGATTTACATCAGGATGACATAGAAACATTACAGCAGTTAAGTAACAAGATTGAAAATATATCAAGAGAGATAGCAAATAAATTAAGGGAAATGAGACGCCACGAAATTAATAGGCCCACCGATTTAAGGTCGAATTATGATTAACAATGCTAAATTAATGAAGGCCAGTCAATGGGCTAAGAGAGAGTTCGAAAAAGGGTCTATCCCTACCCCAAAAACAGTTAAGAAATGGGTTCAAAACGGTGTAATTAGTGGCAAAATTATAGACCAATCTGTTTGGGTTTTCTCGAATGAAAAAATGGGAGTTTCATCCTCTATATCTGCTCATGTTAGAGCATTAATTGAGGATCAATAATGGCAGCCAGACCAAGAAACAAACAATATCGCCACTTTCCTGATTTCCTTAATTTCGATAAAGCCAGGCAAAGGTATGTACTGACACTAATATCAGGTAAGCGCAAAACCATAGGCACAGATCGCGCCTATGCAATAGCTGTGGCGCGTGAATATAATTTAAGAATGAGACCGGAAATAGCTGTAAGTTTAGATGGATTAGTCAAAGAATCAGGTGGGATAAAAGGCGAAGGACAGCCATTGTCTTACCATATTGATAGATTAATGGAGAGAATAATACAGGATGAGAAACCATCTGAAAGCACTTTAGCTGACTGGAAAAATGATGCTATACGAGTGAAAGAATTTTTTGCCGATATTGCTTGTTGTGATATTTCTCTGGAACATGTTAATGAATATATAAATTTCTATCATTCTGATGGTTCAGCTAATGTTAAAAACAGAAAAGTAACATTTCTCAAGAAAATATTCAGTTACGCTATGGATGAATCACTAATGTTAGACAACCCCGCTGAACGTAAAAAGAAAAGGAGAATTGATAAGAAACAACGCCGTAGATTATCTCTTGATGATTTTTTGAAAATCAGAGCATCAGCAGAACCGTGGTTGAGAACCGCAATGGATCTGGCATTACAAACAACTCAGGCGCGACTGGAGGTCGGCCGCATACGATACAATATCAAATCCCCGCAAGAAGGTGTTTGTGGTTGTATGTGGTATCAAGAACCGCAAAATGGCATTTATGGGATGCTCTACATTCACAGGCAAAAAGTACATGATAAAGAAGCTTCACACGTTGCTATACCAATAGGAGAAAAACTCAAGCAGATAATTGATGATAGCCGAGATTCCGTTGCCAGCCCGTATGTCGTCCATAGGCTACCGAAAAGAATGCCGCGCAAAATCAGCGCAGAAGTTCAACATCCCACCCAAGTAGCCCCAGATTATCTGAGTAGAGCCTTTTCAGACTTAAGAGATAAAGTAGGCGTAGCAGCCCATTTATCCATTGAACAAAAACCCACATTTCATGAAATCCGCGCATTAGCAGCTCATTTATTCGATCAACTAGGTATAGATCCCCAAGCACGAATGGCACACACTGATGCTAAATCCACAAAAATCTATACTCAAAATCATATCGATTGGGTGAGCGTTCCTCATGCTGAAATCAAGGTTGGATAGCGGTGTAAAACCATGCATAACCCATTGATTCACATAATACCTTTTTTACCAATTTTCCACTGTTTTCCTGTACAGTCAAATCGACGCAATCCCTTGCAGCACAAGGCGTTCCATGACATTTGAACGGTTTCATGGGGTGTCGGGGGTCGTAGGTTCAAATCCTATCATGCCGACCAAATTTCCCTAGAAAAACCAACCTCTTATGGTTGGTTTTTTTATGGCTGGGATTTGGTTGGTGTAAAACTGGGGAAAAACCCAATCCTATATCTGGCATTTACAGCCATTAGTAAATCATCCCCCTCATCTAAAAACATTAAATTACTTAATATTTAATCAAAAAATACTTATATACCCAATGGATTTCAAGATGCATCGCGACGGCAAGGGAGCGAATCCCCGGGAGCATAGATAACTATGTGACCGGGGTGAGTGAGTGCAGCCAACAAAGAGGCAACTTGAAAGATGACGGGTATAAATCGTATACAACGACATACTGTAAATCAGTCATAAACATAAAGTCGGTTAGCCCAGCCTTTACTTCCAGTTCTAAAGAATATTTCTATTTTGTTATTATGCTGCTCTCACTATGTAGTTAAACGCGACATTGCGAGGTCTGGTTTCTGATCCCATGACACCAGGGGAATTAACTATACCTTCATAGTCCGATCCATCGTTTGTATGGTACCAGAAGTTATCCCTGTCCATTGCACCTGTATTTCCAGAGTGATTTTTTTGATTTGTAGCCCCAAAAATCCCAAAACCATCATAGTTGACAGACTCTCCCCAAGCAGTCATATGTTTGTGATATTCTGTCATACACCTCTGGTTACTGTTGAGCTTGCGATCTTTATCAACTCCTCGGCCATCATCCCAACCACGAATAAACTCTCCCCTTAAATCTGGTAAATTACCATCAGGATAGGCCTTCGCTAATTCTGGAAATTTCGACTTATCAAAGGCAGCACCGTTACATTGCAGCCACCCAGTTGGCGGTATGGCAGTCGGCCAAGGCATAGGAACACCTACAGGAATATTATTAACTGCATTGATCAGATTATTCACTTCTGCCTTGGTATATGTATCTATATCCCCCGCATTAAAATTGATATCCCCAGTCAACGCTTTCCCGTTCACTTTCCGGCTGCTCGGTACCGCATTATTTGCCTTTTGCACCGTTTCCAATAAGCTGAGGTTTTTCACAAAAGCATTTTTATCGGGAATGTCTGCGCCGTTTTGATTTTTGGCTAGTTTACTATTAGCGTTATCATTTACATCAGTAACTAACTTCTGAGTAGCTGCCAGTGTATTGCGGTTACCTGTTACATCTGTAAGCTGAGTAATACCTTTTTGTGTTAATGAGGCACCGGGAATGCCTGCTGTAATTTTTTGTTCTAACGCTTTATCTAATTGTGCGGTGAGCTTAGCTATATTCCCATCATCCAGAACATCATTACCAGATTGTGTCGCAATAAAATCAGCCACGACAGATGATATCGTTGATGATTGACGTAATACTTTGTTTAATAAATAAGTAGGAGCATCATTTGGTGGAAATCCAGTCAGCAAATCCTTACTTTCTTCATATCTTTCTTGACTCACTACATTCGCATTATTATTAATAGAAAAAGCCTTAAAATCATTCTTAGGATTCATATACTTTCTCCTTAAATTAAATAATATTATTTTACAATCAATATATTAAATTATTGTAAAAATAATCCCCTTGCAATTCACACAAATTAAAGTCTAGTTCAGAAAAATAATAATGTAGTATTCTTATTACTTATTAAGGTTAAATATTTTTGTATCATTATCAGCAATAAGCATCCCAATATTTTAGGATCGAAAATATACATCTGGAAATTATTTATACCCTATGGATT
>NZ_JAJAFY010000061.1:0-23547 GCF_025384885.1 Photorhabdus kleinii | reverse complement strand
TAAAACATTGAACGCTATACTTAATAAAATATTCTCAATTAATTATTTTCTGGTCTGATATTATTTATTTTTATAGAATAAATTAATAGTAATAACATCCTTATGTCAAGCACTCAATCTTTTCTTTATTATATTCATGAAACTTCTTCCTCATAGCCATATAAGCTTACAATGCATGACAATAATAATAAATAAAAATCGCTATTCTTATCGGTTTTTGCGAAGCTCTACGCAATTTAAATGTAACAATGATAAACTATTATTTTTTTATTGACGCACTCTCGCATAAAATTCAATTATGTATTTATTCTGTGTTTAAAATGAATAAAATGTTTTACGAAAGGAAATAAGGAATTATCAATGGTAAGTAATATGAATATAATCGATCATTATAATATTGATAATCAATCAGGTTTTTCTTTATTGGAATTGATGATCGTTATTGTTTTGGTTTCAATATTTTCCTTATGGAGTGTGCAGGAATGGGGCGATCACCAGGAAAGAGCCAGGTTACAGGAATCAGCACAGAAGATATTGACATTTATATCCAGGCAACAATCTTTGGCAAATTATTTGAACAAAAGGGTGATATTGTGGTTGAAAACTGGAAAAAACTGGTGCATAGCGCTCTCTAATTCGGTATTGGCTAATTGTGATTTAGAAAATGTTGAGGGAATAAGTTCCCCCTATCAGGATGTTATTATTAATTCAGCAACTAAGGATCAGATAGAGTTTCATGGAATAAGAAACACCATGATACCTGCGAGTTTTACTTTGGCGAATTCCGCAGGTGAAATATCCATTATTTTTTCTTCACGAGGTAGGATGAGATCATGTAGTAATAATAAGTTTAATCAAATTCCAGCTTGTGATTAATTATAATTTTTCTACTAAAATAATTGATACTTTATTGGAATAATGAAAAATAAAAATCAATCTGGAATGACATTATTAGAGGTTATTGTAGCGATGGCTATTGGTAGTATTATCTTACTAGCGATTGCTAAAAGTTATCCTATTTTAACTAAACAAATAATGGAGTTATATCAGAGATATCGTTTAGGTTATTTTGTTAAACAAACATTACATATTATAGAAAAGGATATTCGCCGTGCTGGATATTGTCAGCATTATTGTGATGGAAAGCCAATATTCATCGATAATAAAAGTGATGAGAGTGAGGATTCATGCCTGATTATTGCATACGATCTTAACATCAATAACCAATGGGAGCCGCCAGAACACAGTGAATCAGAATTCTTTGGCTATCGTCTTAGCAATAAGTCAGTAGAGTGGAAAAGGGGGGCGGGTAACTGTCAGGAAAATGGCTGGGAAAGGCTGTTTGATCCAAATGAAATAGTGGTAGATTCCTTTAAAGCTGAAAAATTACCGGCAAAAGATGGCTTAGTTTTTATCAAATTGGTGCTTATTGCACATTGGTTTAAACATCCATCGATAAACTACCAATATCAGTCAGTAATACGTTTGCGCAATATCAGGGGATAAGTACCGTGGCTGAGCATTCTCCACATGTCTGTTTTCAATATCAGCAAGGTAATGTATTGCTCATTTCAGTGCTGATATTACTGGCCGTTAGCCTGATGATGTTAAAGGCTTTGCATCATCATCTGGATAACGCTTTAATCATGATGGTCGATGAACGCAGATATCTAAAAGCTTTTCAGCAAGCAGAATCTTCATTGGCAAGGGGAATTGCTCAGTCATGGTCACTTGATAGTAATAAAACAGAAGAGTGGTATTGCCAGCAACAACAAGAATTTCATTTGACCAGTTGTTTAAAAAGGCAATCGAGTCATTTTTTTCTACTGAAAGGTATGGCTGATGTGGCATCCGGGCAATCTGTTGGATTATATCAATGGATGAAATTACACTCATCTGGTGGAAGTGATTCCCTTATTCCGGTAGAGAGTGGTTGGCTGGATTTTTGTCCTGAGGTAGATGTGGGATTTTGTTCATGAAGTCAGAGCTTTTTTATGAGCATCAAGCAGGCATGAGTTTGCCCGAAGTGATGATTGCTGTTATGGTCTTTTCGGTCTCTTTATTGGGATTAATGCGTTATCATCAGGCGTTATTATTTGGGTTTCAGCAACATTGGCAGCAATCAAAGGCGGATAAATTATCTTATGGATATTTGGAACAATATGAATTAATTGCAGGTCAAAATGTTTTACCAGAAATAACATTGCCACCGGGATGGCATGCTGAATTTCAGACAGCCTATCCGTTGTCTGGCTGCTATCAGCTTACAGTTATAGTGACAACGCCTTATAATCAGCAAAGTAAAGCAAGCCGATTGATTTGTTCAAATGGGAGTTCTGATGTTTAAGGTTTATCATTCTAACCAATTAGATCTTCTTAAGGAATTGATAGCAATATTGATCGGGGGTAACCCACTGACTGATCCATTTGCGCAGGAAGTCATTTTGGTACAAAGCCCAGGTATGTCACAGTGGATGCAAATCCAACTGGCCGAAAGAATAGGCATATCAGCTAATATTTCATTTCCGCTTCCCGCTACGTTTATTTGGGATATGTTTACCAAAGTATTGCCTGATATTCCTAAAGAGAGTGCTTTTAGTAAAGATGCTATGACATGGAAATTGATGGCGTTATTGCCTCAATTGCTGCCGGAAGCGGAGTTTGTCGCACTCAGGCACTACCTTGATCAAGATTTTGATAAACGGAAGATTCATCAATTAGCTGGACGGGTTGCTGATCTGTTTGACCAATATCTCGTTTATCGTCCGCAATGGTTGGAAAGTTGGCAGCAAGGTCAGCTTATTGATGGCTTGAGTGATAATCAGTTGTGGCAGAAAAGATTATGGCTGGAACTGACGAAATATACTCACCAGTTACAACAACCCCAATGGCATCGTGCTAATTTGTATCAGCGTTTTATTTCGATGCTGGAAAATAATACTGAACTGGAAAATAGTACTGACTTTTCAGCTTGTTTACCGAAGCGGGTATTTATCTGTGGTATTTCTGCCTTACCACCGGTCTATTTACAAGCTTTACAGGCATTGGCACGGCACATTGATATTCACCTGATGTTTACTAATCCATGTAAATATTATTGGGGAGATATTCAGAATTATGCTTTTTTGGCAAAACTGAGTAGCCGTAAACCACGTCATTATAAGAGCGAACAGGAGCTGGAATATTTTAAAGATCCTGGTAATGCTCAATCATTGTTTAACGATGACGGTGAACAAGATGTAAGTAATCCCTTGTTGGCATCGTGGGGACGGTTGGGCCGTGATAATCTCTATTTATTGTCGCAGCTTGAGCAGAGTTCGGATATTCACGCTTTTGTTGAATTAGAACAGGATAATCTATTACATCAATTGCAAAGGGATATTCTCTATCTGGAAGATCATGCCCAAATTGGTTCAACAAAAGAAACATTTGAAAACAGTTTGAAAAAAAGAGTACTTGATCCGTTGGATCGTTCTTTATCTTTCCATGTTTGCCATAGTCCTCAACGTGAAGTGGAAGTTTTACAGGATCAGCTATTGAGATTATTGGAAGATAATCCATCGCTGACGCCAAGGGATATTATTGTGATGGTCGCAGATATTGACAGTTATACTCCCTATGTTCAGGCAGTATTTGGTAATGTCTCTGTTGAACGCTATATTCCATTTGCTATTTCTGATCGTAAAGCCCGTCAGGCACATTCGATTTTACAGGCATTTATTACACTGCTTGATTTACCTCAAAGCCGTTTTACAACAGAACAGGTTTTAGCATTGTTGGAAGTACCCGCGCTGGCGAATAAATTTGACGTACATGAAGATGGTTTGCGTTTATTAAGACGTTGGGTTGAAGAATCAGGCGTTCGTTGGGGGCTGGATGACGATAATGTCGAAGAGCTATCTTTACCGGTGACAGGCCAGCATACATGGCGTTTTGGACTGACCCGAATGTTATTGGGTTATGCAATGGATAGCCGGTCGGGCCCTTGGAAAGAGGTATTGCCTTATGATGAATCCAGTGGTTTAGCTGCGGAGCTTGCCGGCCAATTGGCTGAATTTTTAATGCAATTAAGCTATTGGCGCAAAATTCTTGCTGAGAGCCGAGCATTAACAGGTTGGTTACCTGTCTGCCAGCAGTTGCTGGAAACATTTTTTGTATCAGATAATGAGACTGAATTAGTACTGGCAATGATAGAACAGCAATGGCAAAAAGTCATAGTCAATGGCTTGAATGCCCGTTATCAGGAAAGTGTGCCATTAGTTTTATTGCGAGATGAATTGGCACTTCAGTTTGATAATGAAAAAATCAGTCAGCGTTTTCTCGCCGGATCTGTCAATTTTTGTACTCTAATGCCGATGCGTTCTATTCCCTTTAAGGTTGTCTGTTTATTGGGAATGAATGATGGTATCTACCCCCGTTCAATTCCACCGCTTGGATTTGATCTGATGGCGGAAAAAGGTCAGAGGGGAGACAGAAAACGGCGGGATGATGACCGTTATCTATTCCTCGAAGCCTTGATATCTGCCGAACGGTTTCTCTATATCAGCTATATTGGTAAGTCTATTCGTGATGATACGGAATGTAATCCTTCCGTGTTGGTGAATGAATTACTGGATTATGTTTGCCAAAGTTTTTGTTTACCGGGAAATGAAAAACTGAATGTTGATGAAAGTGCTACCCATGTTAGAAAACATCTGTTGTATCTTCATGCCCGCGTTCCATTTGCACCGGAAAATTTTATACCGGGCAGTTATCAGCAAAGCTATGCCGGGGAGTGGTTACCAGCGGCAACTGAGCAAGGTGCAGCATACGCTGAATTTTGCCAATCTATTGAAATGGTGCAAATTCAAGAAATTACACTTGATAATTTGAGCAGTTTTTACCGCCATCCCGTTCGGTTTTTTTTCCAACGTTGCTTGAAAGTAAATTTCGTTATTGAAGAAACGGAATTACCAGAGGAAGAACCTTTCGTTTTAGATAATCTTCAACGTTATCAGTTTAATCAGCTATTGTTGAGTGCGTTAATTGAACAGCAATCGCCTGAACCACTTTTCGATCGGCTGCGTGCTGCTGGAGGATTACCTTTTGGTGCTTTTGGTGAGGTTTATTGGTTAAGACAGCAAAAAGAGATGCAGCCTTTGGCGGATAAAATTCGTGAACAACAAATGGAAACTTTATCTGTCGATTTACATCATGATTTAGGCCAGGTGATTCTGACGGGGCGTATTAATAAGGTACAACCGGATGGTTTGCTACGTTGGCGGCCTGCCAGTTTGACAGCCAATGATGGTATGCAATTGTGGATTGAGCATCTGGCTTATTGTCTGACAGGTGGTGAGGGTGAAAGTCGCAGCTATGGGCGTGATGGCAACGAATGGCGTTTTGCTCCTGTACCTTCAGAGCAAGCTAAAGATTATCTGAATCAATTGATTGAAGGCTATCAGCGAGGAATATCCGAGCCTTTACCGCTGTTTTGTAAAAGTGGTTGGGCGTGGCTTTCAGCATGTATGAATAAAGAGACTGGTGAGATTGATGATAGTGATGAAATTCAATCAAAAGCTGAAAGCCAGTTATTGAAAGCATGGCTTGGAGATCAAGGACGCAGAGGCGAAGGGGATGATCCTTATATTCAGAGGGCTTTCAGGCAAGTGGATAAATCATTTTTGGCAAAACTTAAACAGGAAGCGCTCAGTTATTTGTTACCGATAGCGCGATATCAGAATACATAGGGAGAATATCAAATAATGCATAAACATTTTGTTCGCATGATAACTGTGATGTTCCTGCTTTTTTGGGGAACGGAGAGTTATGCGCAAACACCACAATCACCACAACTACAGTGGCAGCTACTGCAAGAGACAATTTATAAAAGCGAAAATGATCATCGTCAGTATCAGGGAATCAGATTGGCAAACAATATGACGGTCTTGCTGGTATCTGATGAGAAGGCAACCAAATCTCTGGCAGCGGTAGCAATTCCGGTTGGTAGTATGGAAAACCCTGACAGCCAGCTCGGGCTTGCACATTATCTGGAACATATGGTTCTGATGGGATCTGAACATTATCCACAATCAGGTGATTTATCTGAATTTTTGCAAAAACATGGTGGTAGCTATAATGCCAGCACGGCTTCTTACCGCACGGCTTTTTATCTTGAAGTAGAAAATGAAGCGTTAGCTCAAGCCACAGATCGTCTGGCTGATGCACTGGCTGAGCCGTTACTTGACCCAGTGAATGCAGATCGGGAGCGAAACGCGGTTAATGCAGAGCTGACAATGGCGCGTTCGCGTGATGGGATGCGGGTTGCTCAAATACGAGCAGAAACGCTGAATCCTAAGCATCCCAATGCCCGTTTTTCTGGTGGTAATCTAGAAACATTGAAAGATAAACCAGGGAGTCAATTACAGACAGAACTGGTGGATTTCTATCAGCGTTATTATTCAGCCAATCTGATGAAAGGTGTCATTTACGGTAACCAGCCTATCGATAAACTGACTCAAATTGCTGTTGATACTTTTGGTCGGATACCTGACAGAAAAGCGAGTGTGCCGCTGATTACTGTTCCGGCAGTCACGGAAAAAGAGAAAGGCATTATCATCCATTATGTTCCTGCTCAACCGCAAAAGGCATTGCAACTGGAGTTCAGCATTGACAATAACAGTGCTGATTTCCGCAGTAAAACTGATGAATATCTTGGTTATGTGATAGGCAACCGTAGCCTGAATACATTGTCAGACTGGCTGCAAACTCAAGGGTTAGCAGAAAGTATCAGTGCTGGTGCGGAACCTATGGTTGATCGTAACAAAGGTATCTTTTTTATTTATGTGACGTTGACAGACAAAGGGCTTGCGCAACGGGATCAGGTTGTTGCGGCTATTTTTGCTTATATTAATTTATTAAAACAAAAAGGCATCCAGAAAAGTTATTTTGATGAGATCGCAAAGGTTTTGAATCTGTCTTTCCGATATGGCTCCATTGTTCGTGATATGCATTATATCGAATGGTTATCGGATACTATGTTGCGGGTTCCTGTTTCCAATGTACTTAATGCCGGTTATTTGGCTGATGACTATGACCCGGAAGCAATCGCCAACCGACTTGATGAATTGACTTCTGAAAATGCGCGTATCTGGTATATCAGCCCAAAAGAGCCGCATAATAAACAGGCTTATTTTGTTCAGGCACCTTATCAGGTTGATCGAATTACATCTCAGCAGCGAGTTAAATGGCAGCAATTAGAGGCACAGATGAGCTTTTCTCTGCCAGCACCAAATCCTTATATTGCTGATGATTTGAAGCTGATAAAAGCAGACAAGAGTCAAAAACATCCAGAGATGATTCTTGAACAACAAAGCGTTCGCCTGTTCTACATGCCGAGCCAATATTTTGCTGATGAGCCTAAGGCTAGCATTACGTTAGATTTACGTAACGCAAAAAGTTTGGATAGCGCCCGTGAGCAGGTCACTTCCTCTTTGCTTGATTATTTGGCGGGGCTTTCCCTTGACCAGTTTAGTTATCAGGCTTCTGTTGCTGGAATGAATATTTTTACGAGTTCATCACAGGGAGTGCAACTAGGAGTAAGTGGTTACACTCAAAATTTGCCGGAACTTTTAACCTCTTTAATCAGTAATTACATAGCATTTACGCCAACTGAGAGTCAACTGGAGCAAGCTAAGTCTTGGTATCGTGAACAGATAGAAGTTTCCAATAACGCTAAAGCTTATGAAATGGCTATGCAGCCGTTGAAGCGCCTTTCTGTGGTGCCATATACGGAACAGTCTACTCGTCTGAAGGTGCTGGAAACTATCACTATTCAGGATATTGTTACGTATCGTCATGAAATGATAAAAAATGCTGCTTTGCAGATGATGATCATTGGAAACTTGGCCGAACAACAGAGCAAAGTGATTGCCGAATCTGCTCATAACCAACTAGCAAATCAAGGAAATGACTGGTGGATTGGGGATAAGGTGGTGATTGATAAAAATTACCCGGTCAATTTCCAGCGCGTTGGCAGTAGCACCGATGGTGCTTTGGCAGAGGTTTATATTCCGACAGGTTATAACCGTATAGAAAGTTATGTTTATTCCAGTTTGTTGAGCAATATGCTCCAACCGTGGTTCTATGATCAATTAAGAACAACAGAGCAACTGGGGTATGCGGTGTTTGCTTTCAATACCAGTGTGGGGGAACAGTGGGGGTTGGGGTTCCTGTTACAAAGTAGTAGTAGGCAACCAAAATATTTGAATCAGCGTTATCAAGATTTCTATCAGAACGCCGGTAATAAATTGAAAGCAATGTCTCAAGCTGATTTTGAACAGTACAAGAGTGCGCTGATTAATGAAAAGCAGCAACCGCCACAAACTTTCTATGCCGAAGTTGCCCGCTTCTCTGGTGATTTCAGCCGCAATAACTTTAATTTTGATAGCAGAGATAAAATGCTTGAGATTCTAAAGAAAACTACACAACAGCAACTGATTAATTTCTATCGGAATGCGGTAATCGAACATCGGGGGCTGTCATTAATTTCACAAGTGATTGGTAAATCAGGAAACTTGGATGGATATGCGAAATTGAAAGGTTGGAAAACCTATCAGAATGTGACTGAATTTCAGAAACGGTTACCTGTTGAGGTAAGAGAGCAGTGATCACAGAGATATCTGTTCACAGGCTTAATGTATTAACTCTGCCGCTGAATGGTCAGCGGCTGATCGAAGCATCGGCCGGGACGGGTAAAACCTACACTATCGGTATCTTATATTTGCGTCTTTTACTTGGACTGGGAAAAGATGCTGCTTTTTCACGGCCTTTGAGTGTGGAAGAGATTCTGGTGGTTACTTTTACTGAGGCAGCAACAAATGAGTTACGTGGGCGTATCCGTGAAAATATTCATAAACTTCGCCTCGCTTGTATTCGAAACGAAGTAGAAGATGCAGAACCAGCCTATCAACAGCTATTGGATGAAATCCCAGATAAAGGGAGGGCGGCTATCTGGTTACTGGCTGCAGAGCGGCAAATGGATGAAGCGGCGATTTATACTATTCATGGTTTTTGTCAGAGAATGTTGGCACATAATGCTTTTGAATCTGGGATCTTGTTTGAACAGACATTAATTCAGGATCAACAGCCATTAGAACGGCAGGGGTGTGCCGATTTCTGGCGGCGCCATTGTTATCCATTGCCGTTATCAATGGCACAGGTAATCAGTCAGGAGTGGAGTGGGCCTGAAGCTCTGATGGCTGAATTACATCCTTATTTACAAGGGGATATGCCATATATTGTTAATGCGCCGGACAGTGATGAAACGTTGTTAAGTCGCCATGAAAAAATTATCCAGTTGATCAGCGATGTTAAATACCAATGGAATGAAGTTGCTGGAGAATTGCACGATTTAATTGCGGGTTCTGGTGTTGATAAAAGAAGTTACAGTAGTAAGCACTTACCAAATTGGTTGAATAGTGTCTCGGATTGGGCTCAAGCGCCTACAGAGGATTATCTGTTGCCAAAAGCATTGGAGAAATTCCGACAGTCGGTATTGGCAGAAAAGACAAAAAAAGGTGAGGTGCCTGAACATTCACTTTTTGTTGCGATAGATGATTTATATAAGCAGCCACTTACTTTACGTGATTTGATTATCTCCAAGGCTATTATTGAGATTCGCCAATCAATCTGTCAGGAAAAATTAACGCGTGGTCAGATGGGGTTTGATGATTTATTAACCCGTCTTGATGATGCTCTGAGAGGCCCTGGCAGTGATTTGCTTGCTGAGACAATTCGCCGACGCTATCCGGTTGCGTTGATCGACGAATTTCAGGATACCGACCCACAGCAATACCGGATTTTTCATACCATCTATGGCAGTCAGTCTGAAAATGGGTTGCTGTTTATCGGCGATCCTAAACAAGCTATTTATGCATTTCGTGGCGCAGATATTTTCACTTATATTCGTGCCCGTTCTCAGGTAAGTGCTCACTATACTCTGGAAACAAACTGGCGCTCAGCCTATTCAATGGTACAGGCAGTAAATAAGCTATTTATGCGTTCGGAAAACCCATTTTTGTTTGAGCAGATCCCTTTTATTGAGGTTTCCGCGGCAGAGAAAAATCGAGCACTTTCTTTTCGTTATGACGGCGAAGGACAGGCTGCATTAAATTTCTGGTTACAACCAGGAGAAGGTGTTTCTACAGGAGATTATGAGCAAACGATGTCACGGCTCTGTGCTGCGCAAATTCGTGATTGGTTGCAGGCAGGTAGTGAAGGGCGGGCTTTATTACATAAAAGTGAAGGTTCTCGACCTGTGACGGCGGCTGATATTACGGTTTTGGTGCGTAGCAGAAAGGAAGCTACACTGATCCGTAATGCACTTAACCTGTTATCTATTCCTTCTGTATTTCTTTCTAACCGAGAAAGTGTATTTGCTACCGCGGAAGCCAAGGATATTCTCTGGTTATTACAAGCGGTGTTATCACCAGAGAAAGAGCGGGTTTTGAGAAGTGCGCTTGCCAGTGGTTTGTTTGGTTTGACCGCTCGACAGATAGACAAACTAAATCATGATGAGAAGGTGTGGGACCAGTTAGTTGATGAGTTTGATGGCTACTTTCGTCTGTGGCAACGCCGTGGCGTGTTACCTATGTTACGAGCGGTAATCGCCAACCATCATATTGCTGAGAACCTGCTTGCCAGTTATGACGGTGAACGGCGTTTGACAGATGTGATGCATATTGGTGAGTTGTTGCAGGAGATATCTTTACAACTTGATAGTGAACATGTAGTCACCCGCTGGTTGGCTCAGCAAATCTCTCATCCTGATCCACAATCTGAAAATCAGCAGATGCGGCTGGAAAGCGATCGTCATTTGGTACAAATTTGTACTATCCATAAATCTAAAGGTCTGGAATATCCGCTAGTATGGCTGCCATTTGTCTGTAATTTCAGGGAGCAGAAGCGGGCGATATATCATGATCGTACAAGCTTTAATGCTTGCCTCGATATCTTTCCTGACGACGAGACGATTGAGCTGGCGGAACAAGAGCGATTGGCAGAGGATTTACGTTTACTCTATGTCGCATTGACGCGTTCTGTTTACCATTGCAGTGTCGGCGTGGCTCCGCTGATAAAAGGCAATAAGAAAAAGATCGGCGATACTGATCTGCATCAGTGTGCTCTGGGCTACCTATTGCAAAAGGGAGTGAAAGGGGATGCTGATTTTTTGGCAACATCGCTTAAAGAATTAAGTGGGGATGGCATCGTCATATCATCAATTAATGAGACTGATGGTCATCCTTGGCAGTCGCACAGTAAAAATGACTTAGTCCTGTCGGCCCGGCAATTTAAACGCAGAGTTCAGGATGAGTGGCGTATTACCAGTTATTCTGGTTTACGAAACTCTGTGGTTCATCGTGGTAATGCTTCTGCTTATTTTGCTGGAGAAGAATCTATTGACGTGATTGTCCAGTCTATTGCGCCAAAGCTTGATGTTGATGCTAGTGGTGAAAAGCAGTTAGCAGAACAATCTGAAATGACGCCACATACATTCCCTCGGGGAGCCTCTGCGGGGACTTTTTTACACGCTATTTTAGAAGAAATTAGTTTCAGCCAACGACCTGATGAAAAATGGTTGGCAGAACAACTGCAATCAGCCGGATTTGATGAACGCTGGAATGCGACATTACAGCAATGGATGACCGACATTTTTACCATTCCATTGAATGATGAAGGAATGCAGCTTGCAAAAATTCCGCTGCATCATCAACAGGATGAAATGCAGTTTTATCTGCCGGTTGAGCAACTTTTGCGATCTCAGACGTTGGATACACTGATGCGTCGTTATGATCCGATTTCTGCTCGTTGCCCCCCACTGGAATTTCAACAGGTGAAAGGGATGCTGAAAGGGTTTATTGATTTAGTTTTCTGTTGGCAAGGCAAATTCTACGTGCTGGATTACAAATCAAACTGGTTGGGGGAGGAGAGTCAATCTTATACCCGTCAAGCAATGGAAACCGCCATGATTGAGCATCGTTATGACCTGCAATATCAACTTTATACACTAGCATTACATCGTTACTTGCGTCACAGGTTGGCTAGTTATGACTACCAACAACATTTCGGCGGTGTGATTTATCTGTTTCTGAGGGGGATAGATAAGCAACAGCCGGGGAATGGTATTTTCAATTGTCGGCTATCGGCTGAATTTGTTGATGCTTTGGATCTGCTTTTCAGTGGTAATGAACAGTCTGAAAAAGAGAAAAATTGATGATTTCGTTATTACAACAGGCAGTAAACCTCAGACTTTTGCGTTCATTGGACTTACAGTTTGCTCATGCATTGATTGAGGATAAAGATCCTGTTTTGTTGTTGGTGATGGCGTTGTTGAGCGCTGAAACGGGTACCGGGCATGTTTGCCTGCCGGTTAATCGGATAACGCCAGAATATTTTTTTGGTGGGCGACATCGTGAATTTGCAGAGCAATTATGGCGAGCTGCGGGAAAACCTGATGAGCAGAGTTTGCTGATAGCACTGGAAAATTGTGCTGCTGTTAGTGATGGATTTCAACCAACGCCTGTGGTGCTTTCCCATGACCGGCTTTATTTGCAGAGAATGTGGCAAAGTGAATGTCAGGTGGCGGCTTTCTTTTCCGGCAACCAACCAACCGATAATATTCAGGAACAGCAACTGAGAACTGTTTTAGATGAATTATTCATATTGCCTGAGGAAACGGTGGATTGGCAAAAGGTGGCTGCGGCTGTCGCGGTGACTAGCAGAATTTCGGTTATTTCTGGCGGACCGGGAACCGGAAAAACAACGACAGTTGCTAAGTTATTGGCTGCCTTAATCAAACTTAATCCTGATAAAAAGCAGGTTATCCAACTGGCAGCGCCGACTGGAAAGGCAGCTGCCAGATTGACCGAATCTCTTAATAGTGCGGTCAGAAAATTGCCTCTGACGGAGAAACAGTTTGCATATATGCCAGATCAGGCGCAGACGATTCATCGGTTGTTGGGAGCTCAACCTGATAGCCAGCGATTGCGCTATGACCGGGATAACCCATTGAATCTGGATGTGCTGGTGGTGGATGAAGCTTCAATGGTGGATTTACCCATGATGGCTAGGTTGATTGATGCATTGCCACCGAAAGCGAAAATTGTTCTGCTGGGTGACCGAGATCAATTGGCATCAGTGGAAGCAGGCGCGGTGTTGGGTGATATTTGCCGTTTTGCTGAACTGGGATACAGCATAACGAGGGCACAACAACTAAGCAGATTGACAGGATGTCGGTTAGTTGCGGGTGATCAGCAAAATATTCCAGAGGTTCGTGAACATTTATGTCTTTTACGCAAAAGTTACCGCTTTAATGTAGATTCTGGAATTGGTCAGTTGGCTGCGGCTGTTAATCAGGGAAAGAGTCGGCAAGCTCTCTCTATTTTGCAGCAACTGTTGAAGGATATCTGTTTTTACCCATTGTCCGACGATGAAGATTATCAGCGGTTGCTGACAGAAACGGTATCGGGTTATCACGCTTACTTGTGTCTGGTGGCAAAGCAGGCACCTGTCAAAGAGATTTTAGATGAATTTAACCGCTATCGTTTGTTGTGTGCACTTAGAGAAGGGCCATTTGGTGTCGCTGGGCTTAACGAGCGTATAGAACAGCTATTGCATCGTCAGGGGCTTATTCGTCGCCCAGTCGGGACTTTCAGCCGTGGTTATGCAGGCCGCCCCATCATGATATCGCGTAATGACAGCACACTGGGCCTGTTTAATGGTGATATCGGTATTATGCTCAGAGACGAAAATCATGAACTGCGCGCTTATTTTCAGCTGCCTGATGGACAGATTAAAGGAATCCAGCCAAGTCGTTTACCACAACATGAAACTGCGTATGTGATGACCGTACATAAATCGCAGGGCTCAGAATTTGACCATACAGCTTTAGTATTGCCAACGCAGTTTGTGCCGGTTGTCAGCCGTGAACTGGTTTATACAGCGATAACCCGTGCCAGAGAAAAACTAACTCTTTATGCACATGAAGCGGTATTGCGTCAGGCAATCCAGACGCCAACTCAAAGGCGAAGTGGATTAGCAGAGCGGCTTAGCTTACAGGTGGATTAGCGCTTGTCCAGATAGACTAATTTGTGCAAAAAAATTTATATATTAATGATGCGGTCATATCTTCCCTGACGTTTTTTGATCGCTATTTGCGCAGCTGTTGGATTGGGCTTTTTAAGCCTGACAAGTATATCATTAATTATTTTAATGGATTTTCTGATTTGCCGTACTAACTTCGGTAAATATGCCTTTTATTTTTGTAAAAAGTTCTCGATTGGGTGATTGAAAAACTCTCGCGCAGTGATCTATAGATTATATTGACCTATACAAGACAAATGTATCTTAAACCTGCCTATATGCCAAATTTTGGCTAATTTCTAACTAAAATATCCTTTATTCGTTTTTTGAGTTGAGTGATTATTGCTCGTAATGTTCAGTCGGTAATACCGATTAGTTTCATTGTGATGGCGATAACTGATCGATATCTTAATTTCACCGATTCAAAAATCGTTGCAATGACTGAATCAAATTGTTGATGTTTGTATTTTGTTATCAATGTAAACAAAAAAATTATAAATTTAATAAATTTTAATATTATTGTGTGGTTAATGTCACAGTTTGTGAATATATTAAATGAAATTTATTATTATTTGATGATATAAACGCCTAATTATATGAATTGTAATTTGTTTACTAAACGGATTGCGGATATGTCTGGATAGCTTGCTAGGGGTGAGATGAATATCCAGATTTTTGATTTAAGGATTAAGTTGTCTGATGCAAGATAATGAAATAAGTACTGAGCCACCCCATTCTTCCCCGGAGCTGGACACCGGCCTGATTTGCCTGGCTATGTTGGCTAGGTTTCACAACATTGCTATATTGACTGAACAACTTTCACACGAATTTTCCACTTCCAACCAAGGTCTTACCCTGAAGGAGCTGCTGCTGGCTGCCCGTCATTCAGGGCTGAAAGCCAAGGCTGTACACACAACACTTGCCAGACTTGAACATACTCCCTTGCCCGCCATTGCCATTGACCGAGATGGGCAGTTTTTTATTTTGGCTAAACTGGACAAAGAACAGGCTCTGATTCAGGACCCACGTTCGGCGCGTCCCGAAGTTATCAGCTTCGAGCAGCTTGAGCAGCGTTGGACAGGGCAACTGGTGCTTGTGCGTTCCAGTAACAGTCTGTCCGGAGAGACTTCTCGCTTTGACTTCACTTGGTTTATCCCGGCTATCGTCAAATATCGCAAGTTGTTGGGGGAAGTTTTGCTAGGGTCTTTTGCCTTGCAGCTGTTTGCCTTGGTGACGCCGTTGTTCTTTCAGGTGGTTATGGACAAAGTACTGGTGCATCACGGCCTAACCACACTGGATGTTGTCGCGGCGGGATTGCTGGGCATCATGCTGTTCGAGTCGGCCTTGAGCGGTTTGCGTAGCTACGTGTTTGCTCATACGACCAGCCGTATTGATGTGCAGTTGGGATCGAGTCTTTTTCGGCACTTGATTAATCTGCCGCTGGCTTACTTCCAAGCCAGGAGAGTCGGTGATTCTGTGGCTCGTGTACGCGAACTGGAAAACATCCGCAGCTTCCTTACCGGCAACGCCATTACCCTGATGCTCGACGTGCTTTTTTCTCTGGTGTTCATCCTTGTGATGTTCTATTACAGCGGCTGGCTGACTCTCGTTGTGGTGTTATCATTGCCGCTCTATGCACTCGTCTCGGGGTTGGTTACACCTTTCTTGCGTAAGCGATTACAGGATAGCTTTACACGTAACGCCGAGAATCAGGCATTCCTTGTCGAAACGGTAAATGGCATCGATACCCTAAAGTCAATGGCGGTTGAACCGCAGGCCATCCGCAAGTGGGACAACCAACTGGCGGCTTATGTTGCCGCAGGTTTCAAAACACAGACCTTATCCACTATCGCCAATGAAAGCGTCTCGCTTATTGGCAAGTTAGTGACGGTCGCCACACTCTGGCTCGGCGCCCGCCTCGTGATAGACGGGCAGCTGTCAGTGGGGGAACTGATCGCATTCAATATGCTGGCTGGCCGTGTCAGCGGCCCTATCATGCGTCTGGCGCAACTGTGGACCAGCTTCCAGCAGACCGGGGTCTCAGTGCAGCGTCTGGGAGACATCCTTAATTCCCGTACTGAATTGTCTCAGGCTACACGTAGCACAGTACCGCCGCTCAAGGGGCAGATAGCGTTCGAACAGGTACATTTTCGTTATCGGGCTGATGGTTCTGAGGTGTTGCGCGGAATCAACTTGGTCATTAGCGCGGGAGAAATCATTGGTGTGGTGGGCCGCTCCGGTTCCGGTAAAAGCACCCTGACCCGCTTGTTGCAGCGGCTCTATGTTCCTGAGCGTGGACGGGTCATGGTCGATGGCATGGACTTGGCATTGGCTGATGTGTCCTCGCTGCGTCGGCAGATTGGTGTGGTGTTGCAGGACAATATGCTATTCAACCGCAGCATTCGTGAAAACATTGCCTTGAGCGATCCGGGGGTGCCGCTCGAAGTGGTCATGCATGCCGCCCGTATGGCTGGAGCCCATGAATTCATCCTTGAACTGCCCGAAGGTTACGACACCATTGTGGGTGAGCACGGAGCGTCACTTTCGGGTGGTCAACGGCAACGGGTAGCCATTGCCCGAGCCTTGATCGGCAATCCTCGCATTTTGATTTTTGACGAGGCGACCAGTGCGCTGGACTACGAGTCTGAACGGGTTGTCCAGCAGAACATGCAAAGCATTTGCAAGGGGCGTACGGTCATCATTATCGCTCATCGGTTGTCCGCTGTACGCGACGCGCATCGTATCCTCGTGATGGATCGCGGGCAGATCGTTGAACAGGGAGACCACGCCGAGTTACTGGCGCGTCAGGACGGCCACTATGCACGGCTGTATCGAATGCAGCAGGGCTGAAAGGCTTCCATTTCCCGAACGTACGATGAAAGCGGCTAATAACGTAATCAATGGTTAATAACACAAGCAATGGTTAATAACACAGTCAGAGGTAGATGTGACCAAGATAAACATACTCCGATTCAAGGAAAATAACTTCGAATGAGCGCCACCCTTCCCTTATTGCAGCGTTATCGTCACGCGTGGCGTCAGTCTTGGCGCCAACGTAAAAGCATGGACGTGTCGCCGCGACTTGCTCATGAATTACAGTTTTTACCGACGGCTTTGGAGTTGCAGGAAACACCTGTTCACCCAGCACCGAGGATTTTCACCTAGGGCATTATGGGTTTCGCTGTATTGGCGTTGCTCTGGGCCTACATCGGCAAAATCGAGGTAGTGGCTATCGCTCCGGGAAAGGTTGTTCCCAATGGCAAGACCAAGTTGATTCAATCTAGCGAAACGGCGGTGGTCAGAGCGATCCACGTCAATGATGGTCAGACGGTGAAAGTCGGCGAATTGTTGGTCGAACTCGACCCGACGGCGGCGAATGCCGACGTCAGCCGGATTCAGAGCGAGCTGCTGGCTGCTCGTATCGACAGTGCGCGGAGTGCCGCTATGCTTGATGCTATCAATCAGCAACAGTCGCCGGCGTCGCTGGTAGGGACGATTGCCAACGCCAACCCTGAGCAGGTGCTCAGTGCTCAGCGCTGGCTTCAAGGACAATACCAGGAATACCGCAGCAATCTAGAGTTGGTGGACGCAGAAATCCTCCAACGCAGTGCCGAAATCCAGTCTGCCCAGTCTCAGGTGGCTAGCCTGCAAAAAACGTTACCGATTGCTACGCGATTGGCCGAGGATTACCAACGGTTATTAACAAAACAGTATGTGTCGCGGCATGCATATCTGGAAAAAGAGCAGACGCGATTGGATCTGCAACGCCAGTTAAGCGTACAGCAGGCCAGTGTCTTGCAGCACACCGCCGCTCGGGACGAAGCGCGACGTCGGCGTGAGGCTGTTGTTGCGCAAAATCGCCGCGCCATGCTCGACCTGCAACAGGAAGCCAACAAAAAAGCAGCAACCTTGGTTCAGGAGCTGGCGAAGGCCCGTTACCATGAAACCCTGACCAGCCTCAAAGCCCCGGTGGCTGGCACAGTTCAACAACTTGCTATCCATACCGTCGGTGGAGTGGTGACACCGGCTCAGCCGCTGATGGTCATCGTCCCCGCAGACCAACCGGTAGAAGTGGAAGCCATGCTGGAAAACAAGGATGTGGGTTTCGTTCACGTTGGCCAACCAGTCACTGTCAAGGTGGAAACTTTCACTTTCACCAAGTACGGTACCGTTGACGGCGAAGTGCTCAACGTATCGAATGACGCTATCGAGGATGAAAAACGTGGGCTTATCTATAGCAGCCGTATTCGCTTGAAGTCTGATCACGTGCTGGTCAATGGTCAGCGAGTCGCGCTGTCTCCGGGCATGTCGATCACGGCAGAAATAAAAACCGATCAACGTCGAGTGATCGATTACTTCCTAAGCCCGTTGCAGCAGCATCTGGATGAAAGCCTGAGAGAACGATAAGAGAACGGCGGCTCGTGGGGGCAGCTCTGTGAACCCGGCTCGCTATACTCACCGTTTTCCGCGTTTGAGATAACTTATTGTTAATGGTCAAAGATGGTTTTTCACAGTTTTACTTTGTTTGGAGTGACGTGATGAAAATATTACGGGTACATGAAAGATTCAAAAATTGGCGAAATATTATTATTTTTATGAGCTGCACCTTATTAATGGCATGCTCTAAGTACATTGATATATACAGACCGATTGATGTATCGAAGTCTGGTCAATCAGTAAAAATTGATTTTGAAATCAGCAAGGAAGGTAATTATCAGTTTGTCCTGCTGTTTGAAACTGGGGAGGGTTATGATGAAATGGAAAGGAGGTTTAAGTTGTTTGGGAGAACTGATAAAGATGGAGTAATAATCCCTGTTTCACTCCATATCGTTAAAGATGGAGAGATTTTTTTTGACAAGAAAATAAATGCTAGGGGATACGATGGGGGACAAGCCTTCTATTACGAAGAGAAATATGTAAATACGGCGGTGCGAGAAATTAAAACATTTTTGTTACCCCCCGGGCGTTACTCTGCGGTTATTACCACCCTGGGGGATGTTCCCGCTTTTAGTGGAATCGAGAGTTTTGTTGGATTCACCTATTACGATCCGAAGATTTAAAATGGTATCAGTATAAACAAAGGAAATATCAAATTTTGGAGTGATGAAATGAAAGTATTACGTATATATGAAAGGTTCAAAAACTGGCGCAATATTATTATTTTTTTAAGTGGCGCTTGGTTATTGGCCAGCTATATATACATTGATATATACAAACCGATAGATATAACGAAGCTTGGCCAATCCGTCAAGATTGATTTTGAAATCAGCAAGATTGGAGATTATCAGTTTGCCCTGTTGTTTGCTACTGGGCGTGGTCATGGTGAAATGGAAAGACGATTTAAGTTATTCGGGGATCTTAATCATGATGGGGCTGCTATTCCCGTTTCGCTTCGCTTGGTTAAAAACGGCGAGTTTTTTTGACGGGAAAATAAACGCCGTGGGAACCGGTTGGGGGAGTACCGTCTATGATAAAGCAAGAAGTATAAATACGGCAGTGCGCAATATTAAAATACTTGAGTTACCCCCGGGGAGTTACTCTGCGGTAATTACCACCTTGGAGGATGTGCCTGCTTTTCATGGGATTGAGAGTTTTGTCGAGTTCACTTATTACAATCCGAAGATTTAATAAGATTTAAAATGGTATCAGTATAAACAAAGAAAATATTAAAATTTGGAGTGATGAAATGAAAATATTACAGGTATATGAAAGATTTAAAAATTGGCTAAATATTATTATTTTTATGAGCTGTACATTATTAATGGCCTGCTCTAAGCACATTGATATATACAGACCGATTGACGTATCGAAGTCTGGTCAATCAGTTAAAATTGATTTTGAAATCAGCAAGGCTGGAAATTATCAGTTTGCCCTGCTGTTTGATAAAGGGGATGACTATGAAGAAATGAAAAGGCGGCTTGAATTGTTCGGGAATGTTGATAAGGACGGGGTAATAACCCCTGTTTCGCTTCGTCTGGTTAAAGATAGCAAGATTTTTTTTGACAAAAAAATAAATGCAGGAGGACGTGGTTGGGGACAGTCTTTCGATTACGAAGGGAGAAGAATAAATATGGCTGTGCGAAACATTAAAATACTGGAGTTACCCCCCGGACGTTACTCCGCGGTAATTACCACACTGGAGGATATCCCTGTTTTTAATGGTATTGAGAGTTTTGTTGAATTCAACCATTACGATCCGAAGATTTAAGAAGGTTTAAAATGGTATCGATATAAATAGAGAAAATATTAAAATTTGGAGTGACGTGATGAAAGTATTACGGGTACATGAAAGGTTAAAAAATTGGCGAAATATTATTGTTTTTATGAGTTGCACCTTATTAATGGCATGCTCTAAGCACATTGATACTATATATAAGCCGATTGATGTGTCGCATTCAGGGCAATCCGTCGAGATTAATTTTGAACTCAGTAAGCGAAAGGCTGGAGATTATCAGTTTGCTCTGCTGTTTGATAAAGGGGATGATGATGAAATGAAAAGGCGGCTTGAATTATTCGGTTATATTGATAAGGACGGAGTTATAACCCCCGTTTCGCTTCATTTGGTTAGAAACGGCGAGGTTTTTTTTGACGAGAAAATAAACGCAGGGGGACGTAGCTGGGGACGTAGCTTCGATTACGAAGGGAGAAGTATAACTACGGCTGTGCGAGAAATTAAAACACTTTCGTTACCTCCCGGACGTTACTCTGCGGTAATTACTACCTTGGAGGATGTGCCTGCTTTTAATGGCATTCAGAGTTTTGTACAGCTCATATATTTTAATCCGAAGATTTAAGATGGTATCAGCATAAACAAAGGAAATATCAAAGTTTGGAGTGACGAAATGAGAGTGTTACGTATAAATGAAAGATTTAAAAATTGTCGAAATATTATTTTTTTTATGAGCTGCACCTTATTAATGGCATGCTCTAAGCACATTGATATATACAGACTGATTGACGTATCGAAGTCTGGTCAATCAGTCAAAATTGATTTTGAACTCAGAAAGGAAGGCAATTATCAGTTTGCCCTGCTGTTTGCTACTACGGATGATTATGATGAAATGGAAAGGCGGTTTGAGTTGTTTGGGAGAGTTGATAAAGACGGAGTAATAACCCCCGTTTCACTCTATATCGTTAAAGATGGCAAGATTTTTTTTGATAAGAAAATAAACGCTGCGGGGTCCGAAGGAGGGCGTGTCTTTAATTACGAAGAGAGAAGTATAAATACGGCTGTGAGAGAAATTAAAACATTTTCATTACCTCCCGGACTCTACTCCGCGGTAATTACCACCTTGGAGGATGTACCTGTTTTTAATGATATTGAGAGTTTTGTTGAATTCACCTATTACGATCCGAAGATTTAAGAAGGTTTAAAATGGTATCGGTATAAACAAAGAAAATATTAAAATTTGGAGTGACGAAATGAAAATATTACGTATACATGAAAGGTTCAAAAACTGGCGCAACATGATTATTTTCATGAGTTGCACCTTATTAATGGCATGCTCTAAGCACATTGAGACTATACGCAAACCGATTGATGTGTCGCATTCTGGTCAATCCGTCGAGATTAATTTTGAACTCAGCAAGAGCGAGGCTGGAGATTATCAGTTTGCCCTGTTGTTTGCTACTGGGAGTGGTTTTGATGAAATGGAAAAGCGATTTAAATTGTTCGGAAATCTTGAACGTGATGGGATTGCCATCCCCGTTTCGCTTCGTCTGGTTAAAGACGGCAAGGTTTTTTTTGACAAGAAAATAAACGCGGTGGGGTACGGTTGGATACGTGCTTTCCATTACGAAGAGAGAAGGATAAATACGGCGGCGCGCAATATTAAAATACTAGAGTTACCCCCGGGACGTTACTCTGCGATAATTACTACCTTGGAGGATGTGCCTGCTTTTAATGACATTGAGAGTTTTGTAGAGCTCACTTATTTCAATCCGAAGATTTAAAATGTAAATAAAGGAAATATCAACGATGGCAAAGAAATATACCGTAACATATAAAGTTGCTCCGATGGGGGCGAAATATATTTATCAGGTCGATAAGAACGAGCACAAAGCGGGAGACGTACATTCTTCATTCGGCGGTCATATGTGGTATGTTTTAAATGACGGCGACGGGAATAAAGAGAGTTTTGGTTTCGAGTCAAAGCATGACCAAATGTTTGGTGAAGGGAACATAACCGTTCATGATGATGCCGCTTACCAAAAGACCTCTTACGAAACCACCGTAGAGTTGACTGAATTTCAGTACAACAGGTTAAAAGTTTTTTCAAAAGACCCATCGTTAGTTGGATTTGATGCTGAGCGTTACAATGTGGCCGAAAACAGTTGCGTGGATTTCGTATTTGCATCATTAAAAGCCATTGGCTATAGCAAAAAAGGTTTCGAGGGAGAATTGTTCCCCAATCATAATCCTGTGCATTTGCGTGATATGTTACAAAATAATGGACGTAAAATTATTCGTGACAACCTGAGTCGTTATATTCGTTATAGTGATTTTTATTATCTGGACGATGAAAGTGGTCGAGCATGTTTATGGCTTAGGCCAGAGGATACGAAAATTACCCTACCGATGAAGCCATTTATTAACATTGATATCGTGCCTATGCCAAAACCTCTGCGGTATATTCAGGGTGAAAGCAAAGCTCAGCAGGATGTCGCCAACGGGTTTATACAAAATGCGGCGACACATAAAATATCTGCTCTTGGAGATATTCTCAATAAAACAGACTTCACTTCAACACAGATGGCCAGCCTTGCCACAGGTGGTATTCGTCCCGGTGAAATGCAGCTCGATCCCAATGTCCGACCTAACACCTATCTGTCAGAGTTCTACAAGCCTTTCTACCAACCCGGGGACACTAGCAAGCTGGACTTCGGCCTGCGCAACGCCGTGACGTTGAACGGTTTATCGGCGATGACGACGTTCAACACGTATGTTGACCCGCTGTTATTGGATCTGAGTGGCAATGGTGTGCACATGACTGATATCCGTGACGGCGTGTTGTTCGACATGGATAACAGTGGCACGCTTAAGCGCAGCGGCTGGGCCGATCGCAATACCGGAATACTGGTGATCGATGATGGTAGTGGTCAGATAAAAGATGTCAGCCAGATGTTCTCCGAGTACTACAGTGGTAAGGCCGGAATAAATGGAACCGCTGGCGAAAAAAAATTCAAAGATGGTTTCGGGGCTCTGGCTAGTGAAGATGTAAACAAGGACGGGGTAATTGATCAGAATGACCCGATCTGGAGCAAGCTGCGGGTTTGGGTCGACAGCACCCACGATGCAAAAGTCGATGCGGGCGAACTCAAAACACTGGCGGAATTGGGTATTACCCAGATAAACGTCCGGGCTTCGAATAAAACAGAAGTTCGTGATGGGAACAGGGTCGTTGCCAGCGGATCGTTTACTATTAA
>NZ_JAJAFY010000060.1:0-24246 GCF_025384885.1 Photorhabdus kleinii | reverse complement strand
GATACAATCGTTGACTATCTGGCTCAAGCTTGTAGCCAAGTAGTCCATTGAGAGACATTCCAACATCAACCGATGTATATATCACATCAGCATCGCGTTTATCCATTCTAAAAGCTTTTTCTCCAATTCCTTCATAGACGAATTTAACTGGCCCAGTATAGCTTTCGCGATAAAGGATATAATAACCACTTTCAACAACATTATTGAAGCCGTGAGCCATCAATGATGCTCCCAGTGTTGCTCCAACACCGCTATCAATAGCAAGAAATCCACCTATGAGTTGTATACTGCCAGATACAAATCCAATCCATGAGACAATCAAATTAACTGTCTCATCATTCCTGCTTTTAGCATTTTCACTGTTTACCTTTTTCTTTACAACAATGGCTTGCCTTACACTCTTTTGAGAAAGCATTGCATCTTGCTCTTCTAATGATCGGATTTCTTCGTCTAATAAAGCTATTGCTTCAGAGATTGAGATCTCCCCGGTATTTATCTTTGATGTGTTTTCTTGGCAATAGGCCATGACTTCACCGATAAAATGGTCTTTAGCCAGACTCCATTTTACATATTTATCGGAAACTCTGTTCATAAGCATCATCAACACATTTTGTTTATCCATTTGAATTTTTAGGAGTTTTCTTTCTTCATTAGTACTGTTATCCAAGTATCCTCTGGCCGAAGGATTTCTTTCGTAAAATTCATCTAAAGCATCCATAATGAGTAACCTGTTGTTTTGAATTTAGCTTAAAATAGTATTATGCACTAAAAATATACAATGGAAATTATAAGTCAAGGTTTATTTTTACTTGTAAGGATACTTTCTTAGCGTGTTTTAAGACGTAGGATTATTAGCAAAGTCCGTTATAAATTTTCTTCAATGAAAATATTAATTCTTCATTTATTTTTTGGATATGTTTCTGTTTTTCTGAAAAATATGATGTAATTATTTTATATAAATTAACACTTTAATTTATTTAGATGTTTGGTAAATCGAGTGTTATTAACAGAAATATAATTAATTGATTTTTTGATAAGGAGGTTATTATTATGTGAATACAAGTTAAAAACTCATTTAAATGAATGGCTTTCATTGAGTAGTTGTTGTAAATATAATGTTTTTCCGGTTTTCCTTTTCTGGCATTTGATTCTTTAGGCTCTTCTATTAATGCATTCGGTAAAGATCTGCCTGAGAAAATATGGGAAGATGTTCTTTGTAACTTGATTGCGGGTTTTCCAGAGATATTATAGCCTTGATAATGAGTGGCGATGATTAACTGATAAGACAGAGAAACGGATTGTGGCAAAGAAAGAAAAACGACCTCACCATGACGCGTTATTCAAACATTTTTTAACGCAGCCCGAAACGGCCAGGGAATTTTTATCCCTTTATCTGCCCGAAGAGGTCCAGTCGTTGTGTGATTTAGCCACATTGAAACTGGAACCCGGCAGTTTTGTGGACCGGCATTTACGTCAACTGCACAGTGATGTGCTGTACTCGGTTGAAATGGCTCGGGGACAAGGTTATATCTACTGTCTGATTGAACATCAATCCACCCCTGACCCGTTGATGGCCTGGCGGTTGATGTATTACGCCATGTCAGCCATGGCGGCTCACCTGAAAAAAGGCCATACTGAACTCCCTTTGGTGGCGCCTCTGCTGTTTTATCATGGTGAGGTTCGTCCTTATCCTTACTCAAACCGGTGGCTGGATTGTTTTACGCTCCCTGAACAGGCGGCTCGCTTATACCGCCAGGCGTTTCCGTTGGTGGATGTCAGTGTGCTCAGCGATGAAGAGATCCTGACACATAAAGGCGTTGCCCTGATGGAGCTGGTGCAAAAACACATTCGCTGCCGGGATATGCAGGAATGGGTCCCCCAATTGGTGGAACTCTTGAATGCGGGGTATAATACAGCCGAGCAGCGCAATGTTGTGTTAAGCTATATTTTACTGAATGGACATACGCTGGATCTCTCCCACTTTGTCCATCAACTGATTGAACAATCTCCGGAGCATGAAACGATGTTGATGACTATTGCAGAAGAGCTTGAACAAAGAGGGCGCGAGCAAGGTATCAAGCAAGGTATTGAGCAAGGCCGAACAGAAGGCCGAACAGAAGGTAGAGAGGAAGGTAAACTGGAAACGGCTCGTGCCTTATTACGGCATGGCGTGAGTTTGGATATTATTGTCACCAGTACCGGACTGAGCCGGGATAAAATTGAAGCGTTAAAGCATTAAATTAATCTTCTGTTTCACAGTAAAATGCCGATATTCAAGATCGGCATTTTTGTTCTTATTCAAGGTGATGGCTGTACAGGGGACTTTTACGTTTGCCCGGCGAAGCTGAAACTGGTCAGACTGAAGCAACTATCTCCGAAGCATGAAACGATGTTGATGACTATTGCAGAAGAGCTTGAACAAAGAGGGCGCGAGCAAGGTATCAAGCAAGGTATTGAGCAAGGCCGAACAGAAGGTAAAGAGGAAGGTAAACTGGAAACGGCTCGTGCCTTATTACGGCATGGCGTGAGTTTGGATATTATTGTCACCAGTACCGGACTGAGCCGGGATAAAATTGAAGCGTTAAAGCATTAAATTAATCTTCTCTTTCACAGCAAAATGCCGATATTCAAGATCGGCATTTTTGTTCTTACAGGATGATGACTATACAAGGGACTTTTACGTTTGCCTGGCGAAGCTGAAACCTATCAGACGGAAGCAACTTTATCGGGGCCCTAAGAGCGTGGGGAACGCGATTAAGTGAGTTGTTTGCGGAAACAAATGACTCATTCTGTTTCGTTAAAACCTCAATGTTCATGTGCCTGATGTGACCGTTTATTACTGATTTTGGTATCCAAACAGAGTTCATGAATTCCTTTGTTGTAAGGTATCAAAATTTACAAATTCTGGTACCGGGGAATTTGCTACATAATGCAATATTAAAAGCCATGATATTCTGAAGTTGTTATTGCGACTTTAAAATGTCACTTCTGGAATGAAAGAGTGGGGTGATTGGCTTTATCTTCTGAGGCGACCCCTTGTTGTTTTAATGGAGACTGTAATTAATCTTTATGGAGTTTTATTTGCTGTGGTTATTTCAATGCCTATTGCACTTTTCTTGATGTCAGTTAACTTATTTATATTTATGAAGAAATATAAAAATATAGTATCATCGTGATAAATATTTTTCTGATTATGTGGATTGTTTTCTTTTTATATTATGATGAAATTTAGTGTATATTAATCAGATTGCTTACTTATTGGGATGTTTAGATAATGACAAAACAGAAAATAGAGGCATTATTAATGATAAAGAGTGGATTTAATTCTCGTGAGATAAACTTAATAAAATCAGTTGAAAAAAGAGATGGAATACCGATAATAGATGAAATTAATTTGTTAGGGAATAGGTTTTATACCCTATGGATTTCAAGATGGATCGCGACGGCAAGGGAGTGCAGCCAACAAAGAGGCAATTTGAAAGATAACGGATATATAAGTCGTTTATATTTATGAAAAGATATAAACGACTTATACCTTAATATTTTATTCGTTATATGAATCATATGCTGACTCGCTTATTGGCTTGATCGCAAGGTTCCCCCATTGTCAAATAATATTCACTGCTTCTATTACGATCTCTGTTTAATATGAAGTCCATCTTTAATAAGCCATTTCATCCCAAATACTATATCCACTTGTGCGTGTAGTTTGATCCTGGCAAGCCAGGGTTTGATATTTAAAATGGTTTTTCCTACTGTTTTTAAACGTCATTTCAGAGATGGAAGTTAACTAATTTAATTAATAGACAACCTTATGACCATAACTTTCCAAAATGTTTTTCACTCTCTCCATTGTCTCTTTTGCTGGCGGTTTTACACCTTCCAACTGATATTTTTCCCCCATAGTTGTCCATTTATGTTTACCCAGTTCGTGATAAGGCAGAAGCTCGATTTTTTCAATATTTTTCATATCTTTGGTAAATTCACCTAGCTTATGAACGGATTCATTATCATCGGACCAACCCGGAACCACAACGTAACGAATCCAGGTTTTCTGGTTACGTTTAGCCAGATAGCGGGCAAACTCCAAGGTGCGATGATTGGAGACACCGACTAATTTCTGATGAATCTCATCATTAAGTTGCTTCAAATCGAGCATAACGAGATCTGTGGCATCCATTAATTCATCAATAACCGGACCATAGCGGCGGACAAATCCATTAGTGTCAAGACAAGTATGAATACCTTCGGCACGACAGGCTCGGAACCAGTCACGTACAAATTCAGTTTGAAGAACGGCTTCACCACCCGATGCAGTAACCCCGCCACCGGATGCGTTCATAAAATGACGATAGGTTGTCGCTTCTTTTATCAATTCTTCAACAGTCACGTCTTTGCCGCCGTGGGTATCCCATGTGTCGCGGTTATGGCAATAGAGACAACGCATCAGGCAACCTTGAAAGAAAACAATAAACCGGATACCGGGGCCATCAACGGTGCCACAGGATTCGAAAGAGTGGATACGACCAAGTACGGACATAACAGGTTTACTCCAAAACTGGCAGGATAAACGACAGGATAAACGAATAGAGGCCCTAAAATTCAGGGCCTTTGCTAACAAATTATTACATAGATTGGGTAAAAGTACGGGTAATTACATCCTGTTGTTGCTCTTTAGTCAGTGAGTTGAAACGTACGGCATAACCTGATACCCGGATGGTGAGCTGAGGGTATTTCTCAGGGTCTTCCATGGCATCGAGCAGCATGTCACGGTTCATCACATTGACGTTCAAATGCTGACCACCTTCAATTTCTGCTTCATGGTGGAAATAACCATCCAGCAAACCAGCCAGATTAGTTTTGCGTGTTTCATCATCTTTGCCTAACGCGTTTGGTACGATAGAGAAGGTATAAGAGATACCATCTTTTGCATAGGCGAAAGGCAATTTAGCCACAGAGGTCAAAGAGGCGACGGCACCTTTTTGATCACGACCATGCATTGGATTGGCACCGGGTCCAAATGGTGCGCCAGCACGACGTCCGTCAGGGGTGTTACCGGTTTTCTTACCATATACCACGTTAGAAGTGATAGTCAGAACGGATTGTGTCGGTACCGCGTTGCGATAAGTATTCAGTTTCTGGATTTTTTTCATGAAACGTTCAACCAAATCACAGGCGATATCATCAACACGTGAGTCGTTGTTACCGAATTGTGGATATTCACCTTCAATCTTGAAATCAACCGCTAAACCATTTTCATCACGAATCGGTGTCACTTTGGCATATTTGATGGCAGACAATGAGTCAGCGGCGACAGATAGACCGGCAATGCCACAGGCCATAGTACGGTAAACATCACGGTCGTGCAGTGCCATCAGCGCCGCTTCATAGCTATACTTATCATGCATATAGTGAATGATGTTTAGTGCAGTAACATACTGTTTTGCCAGCCAATCCATAAAGTGATCCATGCGGGCCATAACCTTGTCGTAATCCAGCACTTCATCTTTTATTGGCTCTTCTTTCGGGCCAACCTGCATTTTCAGCTTTTCATCTACACCGCCGTTAATAGCGTACAGCATCGTTTTAGCCAGATTTGCGCGGGCGCCGAAGAATTGCATCTGTTTACCCACAATCATAGGGCTGACGCAACAAGCAATAGCGTAATCATCGTTGTTGAAGTCAGGGCGCATCAAATCATCGTTCTCATATTGCAAAGATGAGGTATCGATGGAAACTTTTGCCGCGAATTTTTTGAAATTTGTCGGCAGTTTTTCGGACCATAGGATGGTCATGTTGGGTTCTGGTGATGGGCCCATTGTGTATAGGGTGTTCAGGAAGCGGAAACTATTTTTAGTCACCAGCGTGCGACCATCTATTCCCATACCTGCCAGCGATTCTGTTGCCCAGATTGGGTCACCGGAAAACAGTTCGTCGTATTCAGGTGTCCGCAGGAAACGAACCATACGCAGTTTCATCACCAGATGGTCAATTAATTCCTGAGCTTCAACTTCTGTCAGCTTACCCGCTTTCAGGTCACGTTCGATGTAGATATCCAGGAAACTGGAAACGCGACCAAAGGACATTGCGGCGCCATTTTGAGACTTAACCGCTGCCAGATAAGCGAAATAAGTCCACTGTATCGCTTCCTTAGCGTCAGTGGCGGGGCCAGAAATATCATAGCCGTATTTAGCCGCCATCTCTTTAATCTGGCCCAGAGCGCGGTGCTGTTCAGCGATTTCTTCACGCAATTGAATAATCATTGCCAGATCTTCACCGTTTTCCAGTTTTTCCTGCAATGAATTGAACTGAGCTAATTTATCATCACGCAAGAAATCGATACCGTATACTGCAACACGACGGTAGTCACCAATAATGCGACCACGGCCATAGGCATCAGGCAGACCTGTCAGAACACCAGATTTTCGGCATTTAAGAATATCTGGTGTGTAAACATCGAAAACGCCTTGATTATGCGTTTTGCGGTATTCAGTGAAAATCTGTTTCAATTTAGGATCGAGTTCACGGCCATAAACTTTACATGATCCTTCTACCATTTTGATGCCGCCAAATGGGATTAGGGCACGTTTTAATGGGGCTTCCGTTTGCAGGCCAACAATGGTTTCCAGATCTTTTTCGATATAACCTGCGTCGTGGGAGGTAATAGTAGCAGCAACATCAGTATCAAAATCAACCGGCGCATGAGTGCGGTTTTCGATTTTGATACCTTCCATGACTTTTTCCCATAAGGTATCGGTCGCTTTTGTCGAACCTGCCAGGAAAGATTCATCACCCTCATATGGCGTATAGTTTTTTTGGATGAAGTCACGAACATTGACTGCGCTTTGCCAATCACCCAGGTTAAAACCTTGCCATGCTACAGAGAACTTTTTATTTAATTCAGTCATGATACTTCTACCTTTGTAATAATCGAACTTTTAAGAAATCAGGCGAGAGAGCTAATTAATGTTTTTGCTCACTACGCAGATAAATTGACCAGTAAGTTAAACCCACCAAAATGGCGCCACCGATAATGTTACCAATAGTGACTGGAATTAAATTGTTAGTAATAAAGTGTGCAATGGTGAGTTGAGAAAATTGTTCAGGCGTTGCCCCTACATTAATCCAAAATTCAGTTGGTGCGAAATGCTTAATAGCAACACCAAGCGGGATTAAAAATATATTCGCAATACTGTGCTCAAAGCCGCTGGCAACGAACATACTTACTGGCAAAATCATGGCGAATATTTTGTCCATTAAACTACGTCCGGCATAACTCATCCAAACAGCGAGACAAACCATTAAATTGGCGAGAATGCCTAAAAATAGCGCTTCAATAAAAGAGTGATGCATTTTATGGTTTGCTGTTTGCAAGACATTCAAGCCCCATAATCCGTCGGCAACACGGTATTGACCGGCAAACCAGATAATGGCGACGAAAAATAGCGCGCCAATCAAATTACCGAGATAAACGTTAATCCAGTTTTTAATCATTTGATACCAGGTTATACGCCCGGTGGCTTTGGAAATAATCGTCAACACAGTAGAAGTAAATAAATCTGCTCCGCAAACGACTACTAACATTAATCCAAGGGAAAAACAGATACCGCCGACTAATTTAGCTAGCCCATAAGGGACAGATGTGGTTCCTGTAGTCACGGTAATATAAAAGACGAATGCAATGGAAATAAAAATTCCGGCAGTTATTGCTGACAGATAGGTAATGGCAACAGGTTTAGTAGTTTTATAAACACCAATGTCATTGGCGATTTGTGTCATTATCGCAGGTGGTAATAGGTTAAAGGGGGTGTCAGCTTTCATACCAACATTCTCTTTATCATTAATAAGTTACGGTACGTAATGATAGTAACAAAGGCGTGAAGGGGAGAATTTGATATAGATCATAATTCCCTGAGAGTGGACTCTGTTTTGGGGAGTGAAAATGGTTTAAATTCAATTTAACCTGTTGATTTTAATAAAATAAAAAAATTTTAAAAATTATAATATTTTTTTATTTAACCCATTGGTAGGAAGTTTGGTAAGTAAAATTACAGGCCAAATTGTTATTTACTTGTTGTTGCAAATAAATTTAATTTAACCTGAATTTTACTTTTAATTATAAATTGTCTTTTCTACAATTTTATTTTGCGTTCCAGAAATCGCATTTTGCTTTTTGCAGCTTCTCATAAGCAGCCAATAAAGCCTGATGAGCGGGCAGTGATTTTAAATCTGCATCAACTGACCACAGACCATAAAAACAGTGTTCACCAGAAATAGCTGCTGATGCTGCTTCAACAGCATCTTGCCCATACATTTTTACGAATGCTTGATAATATTGTGTAGGCGCTTTATCCGCTTCCAGAGCAAGTAAAAGTAGTGTTTGCAAACAGCGATAATAATTAGCGCGTTCGGCCGTAAAGATTGAGGCGTTAAAATCTTGAGTCCATTCTACCCAAATTAAAGCCTGTTCCAAATCACCGCCAGCCAGCGCCAACATGGATTTCAGTTCACCAATCCGTAAATTGCTCCAGCCATTATCTTTACCCACCGCAATGCCAAACAACTCACGGATACGGGTAAAATCATCCAAACCTTCTTCATCTAATTGCTCAATCAGTGCCAGATATTCTTCGGCTTGCCACTGGCTATCCGGTAATGCTAATAAAGCTTCCCGCAAATGCGTTCCCATCGTGTTATTAGCAAGATGTAAATCTTCCACAGGATAAATATCAGACATTCCCGGGACCAAAATACGGCAGGCATAAACACCAAGGTGCTCGTAGTCAGCAATATAAACTTCGGCATCCAATTGTTTGAAGATAGCCATCAAAGTGGCGAACTCTTCTTCTGTCGTGCCGCTGAAATTCCAGTCATCGAACGCATAATCAGCATCTTGTTTGAATAAATCCCAACTGATTAAACCGCTCGAATCGATAAAGTGAGTTTCCAGATTGGTATGTTCTGCCACTTCTTCATTATCGAAAGTCGGCGCATTGAACACATCCAGATCTTTCAAACTGCGTCCTTGTAATAATTCGGTCACAGTACGTTCCAGTGCTACACCAAATTCAGGATGTGCACCAAAAGAGGCGAAACAAGTCCCGTTATTGGGATTAAACAGCACTACGCAAATAACCGGGAACTGTCCACCGAGAGAGGCGTCATAACAATAGAGTGGGAAACCTTCATCCTGTAATTTGCTGACTGCGGCGACAACGCCGGGATAACGGTTCATCACTTCCTGGGGAATTTCTGGCAGGCTGATGCCTTCGGCGATAATACGATTTTTCACATAGCGTTCAAAAATTTCAGATAATCCCTGAACTCTGGCTTCATTCATAGTGTTGCCAGCTGACATACCATTGGAAACATAAAGATTGCCAATAATATTCATCGGAATATAGACGGTATGATCATCAGACTGACGAGTAAATGGCAGCGAGCAGATACCACGCTCTTCATTACCTGATTGCAAATCGACTAACTGACTGGCGCATAACTCATTTTCAGGATTATAAAATTGGTGTAACCGGTCATCCAGAATGCCTGCTGGTAGAGAATCATCTTCCGGTAAAGCAAACCATTTTTCATTCGGATAATGGACAAAATCACCGTTAGCGATAGCTTCGCCTAAATAGAAGTCAGCAAAAAAATAGTTAGTTGACAAGCGTTCAAAATACTCCCCTAAAGCAGAAGCTAAAGCGGCTTTCTTGCTGGCACCTTTGCCATTGGTAAAACAGAGAGGGCAATCGCGGTCGCGGATATGAACCGACCAGACATTAGGAACCGGGTTCAGCCATGAAGCTTCTTCGATATTAAAACCAAGGTGTTGCAGTTTTTGCTGAAAACGGTTGATTGAGTCTTCCAGTGCGGCGTCTTTGCCGGGAATAAAGGTTTGCGTCATGGTATTCACTTATGAGTGCTCGTTATGGGGCGCTCATCATACGAGTTTTTTTTCAGTAGCTAAAGTCTGGTATGTATCACAGATTTATTGTTATCATCATCCATAATCTAACAGGATATTTTTTATTAAGGAAGAAGCATGAAAAAGATGAAACACACAGCTTTAGCCAGTTTATTGGCATTAATTAGTGGTTCTGCTTTTGCTTTACCAAATATTACGCTTTTGGCGACAGGAGGGACGATTGCGGGTGGTGGGAAGTCTGCAATCCAATCCAACTATGTTGCTGGAAGAGTTGCTATTGATGAATTAGTCAATGCTATTCCTGAGATCAAAGATATCGCCAACCTAAAAGGTGAGCAGGTGGTGAGTATTGGTTCGCAGGATATGAATGATCAGGTGTGGTTGACGCTAGCGAAAAGAATCAACGCTGATTGTGGCAAGACCGATGGTTTTGTTATCACCCACGGTACTGACACAATGGAAGAAACTGCTTACTTCCTCGATCTAACTACCCACTGCCAGAAACCGATTGTCATGGTTGGTGCGATGCGCCCGTCTACGGCGCTTGGTGCCGATGGCCCGTTAAATCTGTATAACGCTGTGGTGGTTGCCGGTGATCAAGCATCAGCCAAACGTGGTGTGTTGATGGCAATGAATGATGCGGTTATCAGTGGGCGCACTGTGGTGAAAATGAGCACCACCGAAGTTCAGGCATTCCAGCCAGTTAATGCGGGTGCTGAGGGCTTTGTTCATAATGGCAAAGTCAATTATTACGCTGACGCTAAGCCGAGAGCGAGTAAGGCGATTTTTGATGTCAGTAAACTGGATAAACTGCCTAAAGTAGGCATTGTCTATAACTATGCCAATGCGTCTGATCTGCCGGCGAAAGCTCTGTTGAGAGATGGTTACCAAGGTATTGTCAGCGCTGGTGTGGGCAACGGTAATATGTATAAGGCGATTTTCGATACTTTGGCTCAAGCGGCTAAAGATGGGGTTGTGGTCGTCAGATCAAGCCGTGTACCGGTGGGATATGTTACTCAGGATGCGGAAGTGGATGATAGCAAGCATGGCTTTGTCGCTTCTGAACGTCTGAACCCACAAAAGGCCAGAGTGCTTTTACAATTAGCTCTGACTGAAACGCGTGATCCGGTAAAAATTCACGAGATGTTTGTGAAATATTGATTTGTGATTCAGAGATAACAATAGAGCGCACAGGTGCAGCTTGTTTTGTTGCGCTTCATGATCACTGGGTAGTGGGATATTATACTCTGGCTGCTGCCGGTATCCAGTTGACCAACCTCCCTACGGTTACTATTAAGAAACTGCCACGATACCCAACAGTGCCGGCAGTACGGATGGGGAGGTTGGCCGTTGATCAGGCATTTAGAAATCAGGGACTCGGTGGAGCATTGCTAGCTGATGCTATTGAGAGGACCATTCGTGCCGAAATTGCGTCTTATGCGCTGCTTGTTGATGCAAAAGATGATAATGCAGTGCGATTTTACCGACATCATGGCTTTATTGCTTTACCCGATTCGTCATTTCACATTATTCCTTCCTCTCATAGCTGTAGATAAAAAAGGTAAAAAATAAGCGGCTCACCTGTAATAGCGCTGAATGAACAAGTTTATTGGCTATTTTTGCGATAGTTTTGTTCAACGTTTGAATAACCATTGCAGCAATGAAATGGGAATGGTACAACCGATATATCAGATTATTTATTGTTATCAATCATTGTTATTTCGTCAGAATAAGGTGAGGTAAATGAATCAGGTATATAATTTCAGTTCAGGTCCCGCTATGTTACCGGTCGAAGTATTGCGTAGAGCTGAACAAGAGCTCTGTAACTGGCATGGTATTGGGACTTCAATTATGGAAATTAGTCACCGAGGTAAGGAATTTGTCGCAGTGGCAAAGGAAGCTGAAAATGATCTGAGAGATCTATTGTCAGTGCCTGAAAACTATAAAGTATTGTTCTGCCATGGTGGCGCCCGTGGTCAATTTGCCGCTATCCCAATGAACCTGCTGGGTGATAATGTTAAAGCTGATTATATTGATGGTGGTTACTGGGCTGAATGTGCAGTCAAAGAAGCAGAAAAATATTGCACGCCGAATGTAATTAATATCAAAACCGAAATTAATGGCTTGAAAGGCGTTAAGCCAATGAGTGAATGGTTATTAAGTAATGATGCGGCTTATGTCCATTATTGCCCGAATGAAACCATTGATGGTATCGCAATTCATAAAGAGCCAGATTTTGATGATAATAAAATTATTATTGCGGATTACTCTTCCTCTATTCTTTCCGGGCCGTTAGATGTTAGCCGTTATGGTATGATTTATGCTGGAGCGCAGAAAAATATTGGTCCGGCGGGGCTCACACTGGTTATTGTTCGTGAAGATTTATTAGGCAAAGCCCGTAAAGAAACCCCGTCTATTCTTGATTATACGGTGCTGGCAGAGAATGACTCCATGTTCAACACGCCGCCAACATTTGCCTGGTATCTCTCTGGTTTGGTCTTCAAGTGGATGAAAGAGCAAGGCGGGGTACAAGAGATGGCAAAACGTAACCGTGCTAAGGCTGAGTTACTTTATAATGCCATTGATAACAGTGATTTCTACCATAACCAAGTCGTCCTTGAAAATCGTTCCCTGATGAATGTGCCGTTTAAGACGGCTGATGCCTCACTGGACAGCAAATTTCTGGCAGAAGCAGATGCACAAGGGTTGCAGGCATTGAAAGGTCACCGGGTTTCCGGCGGTATGCGTGCTTCTATTTATAATGCAATGCCTGTCGAAGGGGTTCAGGCTTTAGTTGATTTTATGGCTGATTTTGAGCGTCGTAACGGCTGATTTGTCAACTTTACCGGGAACAATGGTTCCCGGTCTATCTCAGGGTAGAAAAAAATATTTCCTCAAACGTAACAATGACTCACTTATTATTAAAAATAACCTAATTGAGAATCGGAGAGCCTGTTATTTATGCAATCCCTGATGCTACAACCTATTTCTTCCATTAGTGGAACTATTAACCTGCCAGGATCAAAAAGTGTTTCCAACCGTGCGTTATTACTGGCAGCCTTTGCTAAAGGTACTACCTGCTTAACTAACTTGTTGGACAGTGATGATATTCGTCATATGCTCAATGCCTTGGCTGCGTTGGGTGTCAGTTATCGTTTATCTGATGATCGTACCCGTTGTGAAGTTGACGGTATTGGTGGATTGATTACCCATAAAGGGCCGGTAGAACTGTTTCTGGGTAATGCCGGCACAGCAATGCGTCCCCTAACCGCCGCGTTATGCTTGGGAAAAAATGACGTCGTTCTGACCGGCGAACCTCGGATGAAAGAGCGCCCGATTGGTCATCTGGTGGATGCTTTGCGCCAAGGGGACGCAGAAATTGATTATCTGGAGCAGGAAAATTATCCGCCGTTACACGTCAAAGGGGGTTTTGTTGGCGGCAAAGTGACGGTAGATGGCCGGGTTTCCAGCCAATTTTTGACCGCATTGCTGATGGCTGTACCATTGGCGGAAAATGATTCTGAGATTCATATTCAAGGGGAATTGGTTTCCAAACCTTATATTGATATCACTCTGGCATTGATGAAAAGTTTTGGTATTACCGTAAATCACGATCAATATCAGATTTTCCATATTAAAGGCCAACAGCAATACGTTTCTCCGGGCCACTATTTGGTTGAAGGTGATGCCTCTTCTGCTTCCTATTTTCTGGCGGCCGCAGCAATTAAAGGTGGTACTGTGCGGGTGACCGGAGTTGGTAAAAATAGCCTTCAAGGGGATATCAAATTTGCCAATGTGCTGGAGAAAATGGGGGCGAAAATTCGTTGGGGTGATGACTTTGTTGAATGTGAACGAGGCTCTCTCACTGGCATTGATATGGACATGAATGAAATTCCTGATGCAGCTATGACCATTGCAACCACTGCGTTGTTTGCGGCAGGGGAGACCGTCATTCGCAATATATACAATTGGCGGGTAAAAGAGACGGATCGGCTGCATGCGATGGCAACTGAATTGCGTAAAGTCGGTGCAGAGGTGGAAGAGGGGAGTGATTACATTCGCATCACACCACCACCAAGATTGTTACCTGCTGAAATTGGTACCTATAATGATCATCGAATGGCGATGTGTTTCTCGTTGGTGGCGCTGTCCGATACACCGGTTACCATTCTCGATCCAGGTTGTACAGCAAAGACCTTTCCTAATTATTTCAATCAATTGGAGAGATTAAGCCAGCGAAAGTCATAATTATCGATTATTATGATTTAATAAAGCGTATTTCTTTGATCAAAATCTATCTACATGGCATGCGCTTATTTCGTTCACTCTGTGAGTGCGTATAATAAACGGCAGATATTGATTATTTTATTGAGTAAATATTCAGCATCTGGTGAAGTGTTAACTTGCCATGCTAAAGGAGAACAATAATGGTGGCGATAGCCCCAGTAATAACTGTTGATGGGCCAAGTGGTGCAGGTAAAGGAACATTATGCCAGGCACTGGCAGAGGCCTTAGGCTGGCAACTGCTTGATTCAGGTGCTATTTATCGAGTGTTGGCACTGGCAGCGATTCATCATCAGGTGGATATCCAGTCTGAAGACGCGTTAGTTCCTCTGGCTGCTAATCTTGATGTGCGCTTTGTCCCTAGAAAAGGGAAACTCAGTGTGATGCTTGAGGGCGAGGATGTCAGTAATGAGATCCGGACCGAGACGGTCGGCAATACTGCCTCGCAGGCGGCTGCTTTTCCACGAGTTCGTGAAGCCTTGTTACGGCGTCAGCGTGCTTTTCGGGTTGCACCGGGCTTGATTGCAGATGGCCGTGATATGGGAACTGTGGTGTTTTCTGATGCCCCGGTAAAAATATTCCTTGATGCCAGTGCAGAAGAACGTGCGCGCAGACGTATGCTACAGTTGCAGGAAAAAGGCTTTAGTGTTAACTTTGAATGTCTTTTGTCCGAGATACAGGAACGTGATTACCGCGACCGTAACCGGGCAGTTGCGCCGTTAGCGCCGGCTGGAGATGCATTAATATTGGATTCAACCAGTATGTCTATCGAAGAAGTTATCGACAAGGCGCTAAATTATGCGAAAAAAATTCTCTCAATTACCTGAGCGATTTTAAGTTTTTAGCTTATAATTGATGACGATGTACTAAAAACTAGGTACGCGGGTAGAGAATTTTTCCGCAAACCAGACAACCTTGTTACAGGGAATCGTAGCAGGGCATGTAAAACAACCCCATTCGGCGGGAAGCTAAATGGACGTTAAATTAAAATCTTGAAGATCATTAACATGACAGAATCTTTTGCTCAACTCTTTGAAGAATCCCTGCAATCTATTGAAACTCGTCCAGGTGCTATCGTTCGCGGCATCGTTGTTGCTATTGATAAAGACGTTGTATTGGTCGATGCAGGTCTGAAATCAGAATCCGCTATTCCTGTAGAACAGTTTAAAAATGTTCAGGGTGAGCTGGAAATCCAGGTCGGTGATGAAATTGATGTTGCGCTAGACGCTGTTGAAGATGGTTTTGGTGAAACTGTTCTGTCTCGTGAGAAAGCAAAACGCCATGAAGCGTGGCTGATGCTGGAAAAAGCTTACGAAGACGCAGAAACAGTTACCGGCATCATCAACGGTAAAGTAAAAGGCGGTTTTACTGTTGAACTGAACGGTATCCGCGCATTCCTGCCTGGTTCTCTGGTTGATGTTCGTCCAGTTCGTGATACAACTCACCTGGAAGGTAAAGAGCTTGAGTTTAAAGTCATCAAACTGGATCAGAAACGCAACAACGTCGTGGTTTCTCGTCGTGCTGTTATCGAATCTGAAAACAGTGCAGAACGTGATCAACTGCTGGAAAACCTGCAAGAAGGTATGGAAGTTAAAGGTATCGTTAAGAACCTGACTGACTACGGCGCATTTGTTGATCTGGGTGGCGTTGATGGCTTGCTACACATTACTGATATGGCTTGGAAACGTGTTAAACATCCAAGTGAAATCGTCAATGTGGGCGATGAAATCGCAGTTAAAGTACTGAAATTTGACCGTGAGCGTACCCGTGTATCTCTGGGCCTGAAACAACTGGGCGAAGATCCTTGGGTAGCAATCGCTAAGCGTTATCCAGAAAGTACTAAACTGACTGGTCGCGTAACTAACCTGACTGATTACGGTTGCTTCGTAGAAATCGAAGAAGGCGTTGAAGGTCTGGTACACGTTTCAGAAATGGACTGGACCAACAAAAACATCCACCCATCTAAAGTGGTTAACGTTGGTGACGTTGTGGAAGTTATGGTTCTGGATATCGACGAAGAACGTCGTCGTATCTCCTTAGGTCTGAAACAGTGTAAAGCTAACCCTTGGCAGCTATTTGCTGAAACTCACAACAAAAATGACCGTGTTGAAGGTAAGATCAAGTCTATTACTGACTTTGGTATCTTCATTGGTCTGGATGGCGGCATTGATGGCTTGGTTCACCTGTCTGACATCTCCTGGAACGTTGCTGGAGAAGAAGCAGTTCGTGAATACAAAAAAGGTGATGAAATCGCGGCTGTTGTTCTGCAAGTTGATGCAGAACGTGAGCGTATCTCTCTGGGCATCAAACAACTGGCGGAAGATCCATTCAATAACTACCTGTCTGTGAACAAGAAAGGTGCTATTGTGACTGGTAAAGTGACCGCGGTTGATGCTAAAGGTGCGACAGTAGAACTGGCTGACGGCGTTGAAGGTTACCTGCGTGCATCAGAAGCTTCTCGTGACCGTGTTGAAGATGCAACGCTGGTTCTGAATGTGGGTGATGCAGTTGAAGCCAAATATACTGGTGTTGATCGCAAAAACCGCGTTATCAACCTGTCTGTTCGCGCTAAAGACGAAGCTGACGAAAAAGACGCTATCGCTTCTGTGAACAAGCAAGAAGACGCAAACTTTGCAAACAATGCAATGGCTGAAGCTTTCAAAGCAGCGAAAGGCGAATAATTCAAGTGAATAACGGTGGATAACACGTAAGTGTTATCCAAGTGCGGTAGTTTAGGGAGGTACTCATGACCAAGTCTGAATTAATTGAAAGACTTGCTGGCCAGCAATCTCATATTTCGGCCAAAACCGTTGAAGATGCAGTGAAAGAAATACTCGACCATATGGCAATAACATTGGCAGATGGTGAACGTATAGAGGTACGCGGATTCGGCAGTTTTTCTCTTCACTACCGTGCTCCGCGCGTAGGTCGTAACCCTAAAACCGGTGATAAAGTGGAGCTGGAAGGTAAATACGTTCCCCATTTTAAACCTGGCAAAGAGTTGCGTGATCGCGTGAATATCTACGATTAAGTTTGAAGATAACAAGTTATTGCTTATTCTAAACAGTGTTTCGATGCTGTTTTAGATTCATCACAAAGTGCTGGCCTTTTGGTCAGCACTTTTTTGATCTAATCAAGACTCATATAAAAAGAGCTGATTTTTATACTGAGAAAACCTACCCCATGAATCCTGCTAATCTGATGTTGTATCCTTAGAAACCATTTGCATGCAAAACCAATATCGTCATTGGTTGCAAATTTATTCGTGATATTTGCTTTTGATGAAAAATTGTGTATAAATTGTTATAAATCATGAGGTATTATTAGCATCAGGCAACTTAATTTCGATAAATTTCGGAATATTCCTATATATCTTTAAGCGAAATCTATTGCATCATTGAACGCTTATTAATCCATAAGTGGTGAAAACATGATGATTTCAGTTAGAACCACTCTTCATACGGTGAATTAATGGAGAAGTGAATAGATGGCAATAGGATATTTCCTGCTGGTTGGTGATAAAACAACTTGTGGCGGCCAGATTATTACTGGTGACCACACTATGACATTTGACGGGTGAGCAACTGCTCGTGAAGGGGATAAGGTTACCTGTGGTAAACATCCCGGCACTTACATCATTAACAGATATGTTTGACATGGGGAGTAAGCTGGCGGGCACATTGGATAGCATTAGTACTTGTCCCTGTCGGGCCCGATTTATTAATTCAGTGATGGACAGTTACGAGAAACAGGAGCAGCTTCGTCAACAAGCGCCTGCTCATATGGCAGCGCAAAACTTCTCATCACCGGTGAAGGAAATGGGAAATATCCAATCCTCACCACCGCCTGTAACACAGGCTCCTCCTCCTCCGATCCCGGTATTTGCCAAATCCCGTCAGCGAGGTAAAGGCTGTACCGATGCCGGTACAGAAACTGAACCGGTAAATAACTTTGGTAGGATGGCGATATGTCAGGTTCCGTTATCTCCTGCTCCGGTAATGGTATCAAAACCTGAACAGCCCCCGCAGAGTAATAAACACCCACCTAAACCGGATAAACCGCAGGATAAAAAATTACTGTGGTATAAACGGTGGCTTAGCGGCAGCAAAGATAAGGCCGAAGCTGCTGCTATCGCGGTGACTGCAACTACCCGTAGCGCTATAGCGGATAGTGAAGCATTGGTGATGCGTTACATTGGTGGTGGCATTACCAGCGCCGGGCGTTGGCTGGCGGTACCAAATCCGTTGACAGTCGGATTAATGGGGCTGTTTTATTCATCCGGGTTAAATGAAGGCGAGGAAGATTACTTAAACCAGCATCATCTTAGTGAGATTGCAGAACAGCTTGGTAAAGCGCCGACCCGTGTTCGTTTTCGCTGGATTAGAGATGAAAAAAGCGGCAGGATGACAGTTCAGGGGTATCACGTCAGCCCGGAGAGTGGTCTGGATAAAGTGCCGGTTCGTATGATGAAACTGAATCCGGCTACCGGTAATTACGAGTTCTGGGAACAAGGAGAAAATCGGCCAACGATTTTATGGATGCCAAACGAACAGGAATTTAAGGTTCCGCCCCATACTGGGAATGAGGAACAGCCGTTTATCCCGTCGCAGATAACGATATTACCGATTCCGGATAAAGTGGGTAGCAATATTGAATCGTTGCCGATACCGGAAGACAAGGAGCGCCGATTCCCAGTCAGATAGCGGATAAGTTGCGAGGGAGGACATTTAATAATTTCGATGATTTTAGAAGAGCGTTTTGGAAAGAGGTTGGTAATGATCCTGAGTTGGTAAAGGATTTTTCTGATGTAAATAAAAAAAGAATTAGAGTATGCGCCATTTTCCATTCCAACTGAACAAATAGGTGGAAAGAAAAAATTCGATATCCACCATGTAAAACCAATTAAAGATGGTGGAGCTGTCTATGATATTGATAATTTACGAGTGGTAACACCGAAAAAACATATTGAACTCCATTCTAACAGAGAGGGTATGTAAGATGGAACTGAAAAATAAACTGGAAGATTATACTGAAGCTGAATTCTTATCCCTATTGAATAAAATATGGGCGGTGGATGTTTCAGAGGAAGAACATGATAATTTAATAGATCATTTTGAAAAACTTGTAGAACATCCAAACGGAAATGGACTAATTTTCTATCCGGAGAATGGAGTTGAAGATAGCCCGGAAGGTGTGCTCAAAGTTATAAAAGAATGGCGAGCCGAAAACGGTAAACCGGGCTTTAAAGAATAGCAGTCGGATAAGTGATGAAAAGGGTTTTTACAATCCTTTTCATCACGCAGATTAATACCTTGTGGATAATATACCAACATTGAATCGCTGCCGGTGTTGGAATTATATCTTAGTATTTCCAGCCGATTTTGGCATTAAATCGAACTAACAATATGAAATACATCATGTTCAGTTTATTAAAGATGATGCTTCTGTTTATGGACTCAATAACCTGCGAGTAGTAACTCCGAAGCGACATATTGAAATTCATAAAAATGGTAAATGAATATGAAAAAGATATCTGATTATACAAAAAAAGAGTTCCTTGATTTTGTCATAGGCATTTGTACCGATACATACTCCATAGAGAAAGATCATATATACCCGTTATCCTTCAAGTTGCCTCTTTGTTGGCTGCACTCGCTCACCCCGGTCACATCGTTATCTATGCTCCCGGGGATTCACTCCCTTGCCGTCGCGATGCATCTTGAAATCCATAGGGTATAGTTGCTGTCATGGAATTTGAGCGTCTATCAGAACAGCCTGCTGGGCTTGATCTTCTATATTACCCAGAGTATGGGAAAAGTGGTCCTAGTGCCATAGTGCATGAAATAAAAGAATGGAGAGCTAGAAACGGTAAACCGGGCTTTAAAAAATAGCGGTCTGAAACACCCAATAGGGCGTTCGTTCTTATAAAGTTATTGGTCTAACTGTAAGTGAGAACTTAATCTAATATATTGATTTTTATGATGTTCAGCCATTCTTCTTAACTCTTCATCAAGAAACATATCCGGCAACTCGTAATCATCCCTGTGTTCAGAGAGATTAACTTGAAGTGATTCAAGAACTTTATGGAGTTCAATCCAATACTTCACAAGACAGTGACGCCGGGATCGTTCTTGTAGCAGATAACCAAAGTCTTCAACATATTTTCTGTCTGTTCGAAAATCTTCATGCTCAAGTCTTTCTAACAGAAAGTAATAAGCAGGGATCATCAGGCTTCTGATGCGCTCTTTCTCGACCTCAATATCGTCTTTGACTTTATTCACAATGTTGGCGAGGCGAGATCGAATACAAGCGATAGGATTCAAAACGCGGACGAACTCATGAGAGCCTGGCGCTGCATTAATCATAAAACGTTCTGTATTTAAGTATAGTTTGTCGCCAGATAAATCGTCGTATTCAAAACCTGCTGGCCGGTCAATGATATCAACAAGGTTACATTCATCATTGTTATCAGGGTTAGAGAACAATCGGCCTTCATGCTCTTTAATCGTCTTTGTGTCCTTATCGGTCAGGAGGCATATTGCAATAGATGGGAGATCAAGTGGGTTGCTATAATGAGGTTCAACGTTGAATGCTCTGGCGATATTTTCAACATTGTTTCGTTTTGTTACATAATCGACATCAACAGAAGTTATGAAAACTTCGTTAGGTAAATTATTTTTCGAGTATTTATGAAGGTATGTATTTACCCAGTAGCGCACGGCTTGACCACCAACAGTGATTGCTGGCCCTGCTAAGCTATCAGCGTTTTGGATTAACTCTTGATTGAGCAAATAAATTTGCTCAGAAGGCGGTATGTGTTCAACAGTCATAAAAAAGAGCCAAATATTATAAACACTTGGCTCAATATATCATGTTCGGTACAGGGGAAGAATCAGAAGTTCGGAGCCATATCTGCAACGGAGCTACCTGATGGCACACTTAAAGTTGGCCTTTGTATAAAGGGCTGTGGAGTTGCATGACCACTCTTCTGCTCTTTTACACGTTGAGCGTAGGCAACATGTTGTGCTTTTTTGATATCAGGTGCATTCATCTTGAAGTTCTCCCTACGAGGGAATTAATTTAAGAGATCTTTGCACAAAATATATGCCAAAGTCACAGCAACTTCAACTAAGTTTGTTGGATCATGTTTTTAATAGCGTAAACGCCTTATCGGATAACACAACGGAACGGGGCAGGAAATTGAGAATATTCTAGCCGTAGTTCTTGAATTTAATGCGTGTGTCGAGAATCGTTACCGCTCCGGTATCCTCTGTTCAGTACGGATAAGATGTCCCATAGCTTGATACAACCCTTCTCGTTTAATTAACAATAAGTAATGAAACCAGAGCAGTTGTTTTGAATAAGGTTTCATAATAGTGCTACACCCATTTTTTGTCTTCCTGGTTTTTGCTGTGATGAAAACGATTTCAACAAGGCATCAACATAATTAAGCAACTGCCACATAAATTGACAACTATGATTTCGCGTTACTGTCTCATGGAGCGATTGCTATAACCGTTCTATCTTATTTAGTACTACAGCCGTACTTCTTTTTTCAACAGAAGAAACGCTGATAGGAAAGCTTCAATTCATGCGATTTTCCTGTGTCATGAACGTCAGAAAAAACACGGATTTTGGCATCGACATTGATGATGGAAAGCGGGCTTTGGTATTGCTTTCCTTTTGGTGCCACATATTATAAAACCAGATTTTGTTGCGGAGTTAATGGCATGAAACCATCAATAGTCTTAGCTGCCAATCGGGCGGCCATCCGTCGCGTAGTGGAATCTCATCGTGCTCGTAATGCCCGTGTTTTCGGGTCTGTTATACACGGTGATGATACCGAAGACAGTGACTTGGACATCCTGATTGACCCGACGCCGGAAACCACCCTCTTTGACATTGGCGCGATCCGGCACGAGTTGTTGCTAACCCTGAATTGCCATTGTCGTTTGCTTACCAGATGCGTAATGCTTTGGCTCATGGCTACTTCAAGGTGGATTTTAAGATTGTCTGGAAAACGATCCACAGTGCTTTACCGGGGCTTGACCAGCAAGTTCTAGAAGTAATGCCTAAGGATCTCCACGAAATTTCGTTTGATTAAAAACGTTATTCGACCCTCAGGCATAGCATTTCCTGACTTAAGAAAATTTCAGATTAAATAATGTTATTGAATATGAAAAGAAATAGATTCCAAGCATAATAAGAACGACACCGCTGGTGTAATTAATAAACTTGATAACACGGTGACTGAGCATTTTCCTGGAGAAGAATATCACAGTATTAATAAAGGCAACCCAAACAATGACGCCAATAATTGTCCCTGCTGCACCAATAGCTAAACTATATTTACCTGATGCAATATTGTTGAGTTGTGCGCTGACAGACAGCCAAAAAATAACATTGTATGGATTTAATAGTGTCAACAATACACCATCAAAAAATTGTCTATGATAGGGTTTGGAGATGATATTGATATTTTCCTCATTTTTCTTATTTATGAAGCTGGTAATACCAAACCAAATGACCATCAATGCGCCTAAAAACCCAAAAATAGGCATAAAAATAGTATTGGAAAACAATTGTAATATACCAAAACCTAAAAGTAATAAATAAATTATATCGGCAAAACAAGCACCTAAGCCAAAAATTACTGCGTGAAGACAACTGATATTCAAGTGTCTACGCATAATTTCTATATTTATAGGGCCAACGGGAGCCGCAGCTCCCAATCCTAAAAGAAAAAATGTTCCTAATGTACTGATTACACCAACCATATAATTAATTCCATAACATGAGATGTTTATTTAGTGATAATCCAATGAAGCTTTGTAATGATATTCTGCACCCTTCGGAAAAACTACGAATAGCATGGGGTTTCCTGGTGTTTATTATAATCAAATCTCCTTGTTCTGGTTTAATAAGGATGGATGGCGGAAGTGTGCCTCGCCAATCGTTTTCTGCATTATCTTCGATTAACTCGGTAATAGGGATTTCAGGAACATCCCACAGCTCAAGCTCTCCTCCATTTGCAGGCATTTTTATATAGATATTCACTGAGAATTGGCCCAACAAATTGACCGATTGTTGTTGAAGGCCATCAAAGTGGGGTTGTTTTTCAACCATAAAAGAGCGTTCCGGCCTGCTCATCACTCTGGCAATACCCACATGCATCTTTTTACCTTCAAAGTTTGCAATGCTGGCCCCGGCGGACCATATCTCGTCCAGTTCTAAACGAAATTTATCGAAAGGCGCTAACATTGGAGCACAGAAATTTCTGACATTTCTGATGGCAGGTAACGCATTTTCAAAATATTTTTTATAGCTATCGCTATCTTTGGATTTGCCAAAAGTTGTATTGTAAGACGGACCAATTCTATCAACACCATAATCAACTAAAACAACTTCATCTCCTTTTTTCAAATCATGAGGGTGACATTCCAGATTTTCGTGGGAGAGGAGAAAATCAGAGAGCTTGTTTGCAATAGAACTATCAACATATTTCTTTATATGGATTGCTAACACTTCATCATTAAATAATTTAGTAAGATGATGTTCTTGCAGAGAGTCAGATACAATTATTTTGTTTTTCATAAAAACCACCTCATTGTATTTAACATGATTTTTTGATTATTTTCCATATAAAAATAGAATGGAAATATTAATTTAGTATTATTTAAATCTAATCAATGCGATCTTAATCACAAAACAAAAAGTAGACAAGCAGTTAAGTAGTTTCACTAATTCGGTGATCAATAACTTAGGTAATATCTGATAATAATTATTTTTATTGTTTTATACTCGTCATCTTTCAAGTTGCCTCTTTGTTGGCTGCACTCACTCACCCCGGTCACATTGTTATCTGTGCTCCCGGGGATTCGCTCCCTTGTTGTCGCGATCCATATTGAAATCCATTGGGTATACATATAGTTGGATTAATTGTTCTATTAATCTATACCCGTCATCTTTCAAGTTGCCTCTTTGTTGGCTGCACTCGCTCACCCCGGTCACATAGTTTGCTATGCTCCCGGGGATTC